>DSCJ01000134.1 GCA_011049175.1 Bacteroidota bacterium
CCAGGTCGAAGGTATTTTTTTGCAGGTGCTCCAGGGCTTCTTTTCCGTTTCCCGCCTCGGTAATCTCCATGCCCCATTTCCTGAGAAATTTGTAGGCTACCAGCCGGTTGATCTCATTGTCTTCCACCAGGAGCACCTTCTTTCCCTTGAGCTTTTCATAGTTGATCTTTCCAATATCATCGGTATCGCTGATATGCTTCAGGCAGCTGTTCCTGAAGGCCAGGGTGAAATAAAACCTGGAGCCTTTTCCCGGTTCGCTTTCTACCTGGATGTTGGAATTTTTCAGGCGGAGAAGCTGTTTGCATATAGCCAGTCCCAGGCCGGTTCCTCCATATTTTCGTGTAGTATCGGGTGATGCCTGTACGAAACTGTCGAATATTTTTCCGATATGATCAGGCGATATCCCGATTCCCGTATCGGATACGGAAAATTCGATACGGGTAGTTTTTTCATCGGATCCTGCCACCCTGGCCGTAAGTGATACCTTTCCCTGTTCGGTGAATTTCATGGCATTCGACATCAGATTGGTCAGCACCTGATTCAGCCTCACGGGATCACCGATCACAATTTTAGGAACATCTGATTCAATGCGACATTCGAGCTGAATGTTTTTATCAGCCGCCTTGAAAACGAACGACTGCCTGAGGCCCTCCAGGAGGCTGTGCAGGTCGAAATCGGCTTCCTCGAATGCAATTTTGCCGGCTTCAATTTTGCTGAAATCGAGCACATCGTTGATCAGCACCAGCAGGTTTTCAGCGGAGAACTTGAGCGAATGCAAATTTTCCATCTGGTCGGGCCGTGGATTTTCCTGCAGCAGCAGGTGAGCCATACCGATCACCGCATTCATGGGCGTCCGTATCTCGTGACTCATGGTAGAAAGAAACTGCTGCTTGGCACGGGCGGCCTCTTCGGCAATTTCCTTGGCCCTGATCAGCTCTTCCTGCGTTTCCTTCAGCCGGCTGATATCGATAATCACCGCGAGGGTTTCCCTGAAATCGTTGTTTTCATCGAAGAGCGGGGAGGCATGGACCAGGGTTTCCACCGGGGTTCCGTCTTTTCTGATGAGGGTTATTTCGTACTGGCTTTCCAGTCCCGACATTCTTTTTAAAGTTTGTTCTCTGAAATACTGGTATTTTTCAGGGGTGGTGATGGCCGAAAGATTTTTGCCGGTGAGTTCTGCAGGGTCGTATCCCAGCATTTCCGCGAAAGCGGCATTTACATAATTGAGGTTTTCATTGGCATCGGTAATGCCAATGCCGGCAATGGTGGTTTCGGCCACCGCGCGGTATTTTTCCAGGCTGTTGTGGAGTTCCGTTTCAGCTTTCTTCCATTCGATGGCAATCCCTATCTGATCGGCGATGAATTCCAGAATATCCAGGTCTTCCCGGCTGTAGGCATCGGCATCCTGATAGTTTTGCAGGCTGATAATGCCGATAACTTCCTTCTTCGATCGCAGCGGAGCACCCATCCATACTTTGCAGTTGGTTCCCACCAGCTCAATTTCTCCCTCTTCCTCCAGTTTTTTCATATCAGCCGTCTTGAGCAACATGGATTTGCGCGTTCGGATCACATACGAGGTAATGGTTTTCCCGGTGGGGATATTATTGAATTTATCTTTTTCATCGCGGAAGAATGGGAGGCTGATGCTGTTGTTTTCCTTGTCATACAGGGCGATGAAAAAATTGGTGGTATCCATCAGCTTGTTAAGCTCCTTTTTGATCACCCCGAATAGTTCTTCCAGGTCTTTGGTGGTGATCACGGCCTTGGAAATGGTGTTGACCATCCGTTGTACCGTTTCGGCTTTTTTTCTTTCGGTAATGTCCCTGTAAATGCCGTATACGCCAACCTGGGCGTTGTTGACGATGATAGGAGTTCCCAGGATGGACACATCTACCAGGCTTCCGTCTTTTCTTACCCGTTTCGACTCAAGTTCCATCTGTTTCCCCCCGGCAATGGCACGGGTTACTTTTTCTGCCTGTTTGAGGTATTTGCCCGGGGCTACCAGCCGGTCAAGGTTTTTTCCGATGGCTTCCTCCCGGGTGTACCCGAACAGTTTTTCGAATTCCGAGTTGATCTGAAGGATGGTGCTTTCATTGTTCAACAGCACAATGGCTTCGGGGGCGCTTTCGATCAGTTCGGTGAGATAGGCTTTTTCGGTTTCCAGTTCCTCCTGGGTCTTTTTTCTTTCGGTAATATCAATCAGAACACCACGTAAACCGGCCGGCTTGTTTTCATGGAAAATGAGACTGATAAAGATCTGTGCCGGGAATTCCGTACCGTCTTTTCTGATGACTGTACATTCCAGCAGGTTTTCATCCGAATCGCGCCTGATGATCCGATGTAATTTTTTCCTGATATCAGGCAGTTCCTTTTTGCTGATCAGATCGAAGAAAGACATGCCCTTCTCCACGTCCCCGGGCGTATACCGGGTGGTTTTGAATGCGTACTGGTTGGTAAAGGTAATGGTTCCGTCGAGTCTGGCTTCGAAAAGCATCAGGGGCAGCATTTCGGCCAGTTCACGGAACCGCTGCTCGGACATTTCCAGCTCTTCTTCTGCCAGCTTTCGTTCGGTAATGTCGTTGATGATGGTCAACAGGCAGGGTTGCCCGCCCAGCATAATGGTTTCAGCAGAAAATAATCCGTACCGCGGCTCTCCCGATTTGGTTTTGACGGTGACCTCGAAATCGCGTACTTTACTGAGTTTACGGAGTTTCTTTAAAAACTTATCGCTCTGTACCAGATCGATAAACAGTTGAAGTTCGGAGGAAGTGTGTCCGATGATTTCGTCGCGGCTGTATCCCAGATTATTGAGGAAGCTCTCGTTTACATCGATGTACTGGCTGTTTTCGAAATTGCTGATAGCCATCAGGGCGGGATTGGAATGGAAAGCCTTGAAGAACATTTCTTCAGCCAGGCTTTTTTCCGTATCCTGGAACAGGCCTTCCGTTACCTCTACGGCCCTGATCAGCCGATGAGGTTTTTTCTGCCAGGTCCATTTCGTTTGTGAACAGTGAAGGTAAAGGGTTTCGCCGGTTGCGCCTTTAAGTTTCAGGTACAGGGCGGGGACAGGTTCTCGGGAAGGATGTTCCAGCCATTTTTTTATGTCATTATGCTGATAATCAGAAAATATCCTGTAGAACGGTTCGCCTTGGAGGTCAGTGTGCGACCTGCCCGTACGGCTCACCGCCCGAGGGTTGGCGGTAACGATCCGGCCTTCTGCTGTGAGCAGGAATAGCAGATCATGATAATTCGGGATGGTCTTTAACTGAGGATCTTCTTGCCAGAGATTCATATTTTTATGGTTGGCCCCCTTTTTTCTCTTATTTATTTCGGGTGAATTGTCCATAGCTGCCTTGCCGCATCGTATGGTTATCAGTATATACGGAAAAAAGCCTGAAAAGATAGGAAAAATACTGAAAAATTATTCCTTTTTTCGTATTCTTCCCCGGCTTTTTGAATGGTCAGTGTCCTGTTACATGGATAAAGCCTGTTCCCTGCCGCGTAATCCTTCCTATAATACCGGCATGGTTTATTCCGGCCGAATGCAAATCCCTGATTACCTGTTCTGATTCCGTTTCGGGCAGAGTGAACAGCAACCCGCCCGATGTTTGTGCATCACACAGGATCAGTTTTTCTGTTGTGGAAATTCCCGGCGCCCAGGCAATGTGATCCTCCAGGTAAGCCAGGTTGTTCCGGGTGCCTCCCGGGATCAGTCCGGCCCGGGCCAGCGATTCCACTCCTTCGATCAACGGTACCGAGCGGATATAAATTTCTGCTTCTGTTTTGCTGTTCCGGACCATTTCGTATAGATGTCCGGGTAGTCCGAACCCGGTGACATCGGTGCAGGCGCTGACCGGATATTGCGACAGTATTTCGGCGGCCTTCCGGTTGAGTTCCGACATCAGGCGGATGGCCTGCTCTTCCAGTCCGGGGCTGACCGCCTTTCGTTTGATGCCGGTGGTAATGATACCGGTGCCAATGGGTTTGGTAAGCACGATGGCATCTCCTGGTCTGGAACCTTTGTTCCTTAGAATACGCTTCGGATCGACTGTTCCGGTGACCACCAGTCCGAATTTGGGTTCCGGATCGTCAATGGTATGGCCACCCAGGATTTCTATGCCTGCTTCCCGGCATTTGCCGGCTGCTCCTTTCAATATCCGTTCAAGCACCTCCACGGGCAGCCTGGATGAAGGGAACCCTACCATATTCAGGGCGAAATGGGGGGTTCCTCCCATGGCATAGATATCGCTCAGAGCGTTGGCTGCGGCAATGGCCCCGAAATGGTAGGGGTCGTCAACAATGGGTGTGAAAAAATCAAGGGTTTGGACTAACGTCGTATCCTTATTGATCATAAATACGGTGGCATCATCTGACGTGCTCTGGTCGACCAGTACCCGGGGATCGACCGATGCAGGGAAGGAGGCCAGAAGCTTTTCGAGGGCCTGGGGGCGCATTTTGCAGGCGCACCCCAGCCCGCTGGTAAAGGAAGTAAGCGCGATGTTGCTTATATCCTGGGCTGTGGTGGCAGCGATTTCGGTTGCTTCCGGGCGGAGTGAGCTGACCAGCCCGGAAAGAGCTTCAAGGGCGGTGTCGATTTCCTCCTGTATGGTGGGTTTGCCCACGGAAAATCGGATGGTTCCCCGGGCGTATTCATCGGGTATCCGCATGGCCTGAAGCACATGCGACACCGTGGTGTGTTCCGCATGGCAGGCAGCCCCGGCCGAGACGGCTACTCCGGGCAGGCCCGAAAGTATGGTTTCGGCTTCCAGGTTCATGAAGGAAACACTGAGGGTGTTGGGCAGTCCGCCGGCAGGGTCCCCATTGATCCGGATGCCCTCGATGCGTTGGATAATACCCTGCATCAGCCTGTCTCTCATTTGCCGCATGTGGTGCATGTTTTTTTCCAGGTCGCGCAGGGCAATTTCGCAGGCTTTGCCGAGGCCTACGATCTCGAGCACATTTTCCGTTCCCGCTCTCAGGTTTCGTTCGTGATCGGCGCCGTGGATCAGCTTTTCCAGCACCGTTCCCTTCCGGATGTACAGGGCCCCGATCCCTTTCGGCCCGTACAGTTTATGACCGGCCAGGGAAAGCAGGTGAGCTTTCATCCGGTTCACATCCACCGGGATCTTCCCGGCTGACTGAGCGGCGTCGGTATGGAAAAAAAAGCCGTGCCGGGCAGCCAGTTTGCCGGCTTCTTCCACAGGTTGCACGGTTCCCACTTCGTTGTTGGCATGCATCATGGTAAGCAAAATGGTATCCTGCCGCACCGCCTTTTCCAGATCGGCGGTATGAACCGCTCCCTTTTCATCCGGGTCAACATACGTTACTTCATAACCCTGTTTTTCCAGGTAGCGGCACACTTCAAGCGTTGCCGGGTGTTCCACCGATGTGGTGATGATGTGTTTTCCCCTGGATGCGTGGGCAAGGGCTATTCCTTTGATAGCCATATTGTTTGATTCCGTTCCTCCGCTGGTGAAAATGATCTCGTCAGGGGAGGCATGGAGAAGGGCTGCTACCTGTTCCCTGGCTTTTTCAACCGCTTTCCGGGTTTCCATTCCGTAGCGGTGCATGCTGGAAGGATTTCCGAAATACCGGTCGAGGTATGGTTTCATGGCATCGATCACCTCCGGATCAGTCGGGGTGGTGGCATTGTAATCGAGATATATGGTGTTCATAACCTGTATTTTTCCTTGTGCAGTTTCTGATAATACCGGCAGGCGCCGGTGAGTCCGCATTCTTCACACCGGGGTTTCCTGGCCTGGCATATGTACCGGCCGTGCAGAATGAGCCAGTGATGGGCCAGCGGGATCTGTGATTCGGGGATATGCCTTACCAGCTGTTTTTCTGTTTCCAGGGGGGTGGTGGCCTTTACCAGCCCCAGGCGGTTGGCTACCCTGAAGACATGGGTATCGACGGCCAGTTTGGGCTGTTTGAATACGACCGAGGCAATTACATGGGCCGTTTTTCGTCCCACCCCGGGCAGGGATTGAAGGCTGACGGTATCGGAAGGCACCTGCCCCCCGAAATCGCTGACCAGTTTCCGGGCCATGCCGCACAGGTGTTTTGCCTTGTTGTTGGGATAAGAGCAGCTTCGGATATAGGGGAAAATGTCCTCGGGTTCGGCTGCTGCCATGGCTTCCGGAGTAGGAAACCTTTCAAGCAGGGGTGGCGTGATGATGTTTACCCGTTTGTCGGTGCACTGGGCGGAAAGGATCACCGCCACCAGCAGGCTGAAAGGATCTGAATATTCCAGTTCGGTTTCAGCTACCGGACGATTCTCCCTGAACCAGGCCAGGACAATATGGTATCTTTCTTTTCTTGTCATACACTTTGCTTCCCCTGAAAAAATGGCCATGACAAATATCGCCATTTCCTGTACAACGAAATAAAAAAAATTTAGAACTCCTTGTTGGATTTAAAAAAAAGAATCATTAGGTTTGAAGCCGATATGCAAGGGATGATGCAGTCTTTAAACATATTTACCTGTTATTATTTCGTGCCGCAAAAACGGACGGGATAATAGGGTGTATGATTATGAAAAATGCTCGCATCCCGTCCTTACCGACGGGATTTTTTGTTTTATGAAGCATCAGGGAACATATGATACTTTTTTTTATTACCCGCCGGAAAACCGGGAGCAGGTGAGCTGTTTTTTCATACATGCTGAACTGGTCCCGGGTGTTTCCCGGGATTTTTTTTATCCGGTGTATGACCATGAGCACAACGTTTGAAAAAGCCGTGAGAATATCCGGCGTGGGAGAATATTATTTTTCCGGCAAGCTGGCACAAATCAGGCGCATGAAGGATGAAGGACTGGATGTGATCAACCTGGGTATCGGCAGTCCTGATCTGCCCCCCCATCCCGGGGTGCTGAAGGCCCTGTCGGAAACCGCCTCCGAGCCCGGGGCCCACGGATACCAGCCATACCGGGGAGTGCCCGAACTGCGTGAAGCGGTTACCGGCTGGTATGCGGAACGGTTTGGCATTTCCCTTGATCCGGAGAGGAATATTCTGCCCGTTATGGGCTCAAAGGAAGCCATCCTGCAAATTTCCCTGGCTTACCTCGATCCGGGCGATGAAGTGCTGGTTCCCGATCCCGGGTATCCGGCTTATTCTGTACTTGCCCGTATGGCCGGAGGTATACCCAGAATCTACCGGCTGTATGGGCAGGAAGGGTGGATGCCCCGGCTGGAAGAACTGGAAGAAGAAGGGCTGGAAAAAGTGAAACTGATGTGGATGAATTACCCGCATATGCCGACAGGCGCCCCGGCTAACAGGGATTTCTTCAGAAAACTGAGGGATTTCGGCAGAAAGCATCGCATTCTGATTTGTAACGATAATCCATACAGTTTTATCCTGAACCGGGAGCCTCTCAGCCTGTTTCATGAGAACGGTCCGGAACCGGGACTGGTGGAGTTGAATTCCCTGAGCAAATCGCACAACATGGCCGGGTGGAGGATCGGCTTCATTCTTGCCCATGAAAAGCAGATCGGAGATATTCTGCTGGTCAGCAGCAATTACCAGAGCGGGATGTTCCTGCCTGTGCAGCGGGCGGCCGCCAGGGCCCTCCGGCTGGGCGATGCATGGTATGAACAACTTAACGGGGTTTATGCAGAACGGCGCCGGCTGGCTGAATCGCTTATGAGTTTGCTGGGGGCTGAGTTTACTCCTTCACAGCAGGGGATGTTCCTGTGGGGAAGGTTGCCGGGTCCTGACCCCGATGACAGGGCATTTACCGACCGGCTGCTGGAGCAGGCCCTGGTTTTTATTACGCCGGGTACTGTATTCGGACACCAGGGGAAAGGATATATCAGAATATCCCTGTGCTCTCCTGCCGCGACTCTTGAAAAAGCTATTGAACGAATGGTACATTTGTAACATATTCCCTGAACAAAATGGAACAGATCAAACTGGAACTGGAGCCTTTGCTTCCACCTAAACACCTTCAGAAAAAACCCCTGATCATTGCCGGGCCATGCAGCGCCGAATCGGAAGAGCAGGTAATGAGAACGGCGGAAGAACTGAAAAAAGCCGGGATACAGATTTTCCGCGCCGGTATCTGGAAACCCCGTACCCGCCCGGATGCATTCGAGGGGGTGGGCTCTGCAGGCCTCAAATGGCTTGAAAAGGTAAAAAGGGAGCTGGATATGATGGTGACCATTGAAGTGGCCAATGTAAAGCATGTATACCAGGCTTTGCGATACGGCGTCGATATGCTGTGGATCGGAGCCCGGAGTACCGCCAATCCTTTTGCTATTCAGGAAATTGCCGATGCCCTGGAAGGTACGGAAGTTCCGGTAATGGTGAAAAACCCGGTGAACCCCGACCTGAATCTGTGGATTGGGGCCCTGGAAAGGCTGAACCGGGCCGGGATTCGCAAACTCGCTGCCATTCACCGGGGGTTCAGCCGGTATGGCACCAATACCTACCGCAATGACCCGCACTGGCAGATCCCCGTGGAGCTGCGCCGGAGGGTGCCGGGGTTGCCCATTATTACCGATCCCAGCCATATCTGCGGCCCATGCGGGCTGATCTATGAAATTTCGCAGAAGGCCATGGACCTGGGATTTGACGGGCTGATTATCGAATCGCATATCAACCCTGCCACGGCACTGAGTGATAAAGAACAGCAACTAACCCCCGGTGAACTGAGCCATATCCTTCACCGCCTGATCGTCAGAAAAGAAAAAAGCGATGACGAGGATTTTCTTACCGAGCTGGAAGAATTGCGCAGGCTTATTGACGAATGCGACCTCGACCTGGTAAGGTTACTGTCGCAGCGGATGAATATCTCAGAAAAGATCGGCCTGCTGAAGAAGAAGCAGAATGTGACTATCCTGCAAACGCAGCGCTGGCAGGAACTGCTCGATAACCGGATACATGCAGCTTCCGGGCTGGGATTGAGCAACGAAGTGATCGAAAAAATATTTATGGCCATCCACCAGGAATCCATTAACCGGCAGAATAAGGTAATGAAAGCATAATTGATTAATATTGCAGGATAATGGGTCCCACTGCCATGAATGAATTTGTTGTCCGGGGGCAGACCGGGGTATCGCGTATACTCACGGGAATTACTTTTGAAAAGCTTCCGGAATACTTGCCAAAAGGAAACGTGGTGATAATAAGCGATACCCGTGTGGCAGGGCTATACGGATCACGTTTCCCCGAAGGGCTACTTCTTACCGTCAAACCGGGGGAAAAATCAAAAAACCTCCAAACTGTTTCACGACTCTCCGCGAAAATGATGGAAGCCGGTGTTGACCGGAGCTGGTTTTTACTGGGCATCGGGGGAGGGGTGGTGACCGATCTGGCCGGGTTTGTGGCGGCTACCTATATGCGCGGTATTTCCTGCGGGTTTGTGCCCACTACCCTTCTGGCGCAGGTGGATGCAGCCATCGGAGGAAAGAACGGGGTGAACCTGAAGAGGTACAAAAATATGATCGGGACCATCAAACAACCCTGTTTTGTTTTGTGTGATCCGTTGGTTCTGAACACACTGGCGGCCGAAGAATGGAAAAACGGCTGGGCCGAGGTGATCAAGCACGGGCTGATTGCCGACAGCAATTACCTGGATATGCTGCATCGGGAAGGGAACAGGATCAGGACCGGAGATCCGGAGCTGCTCACACGGGTTATTGAGGGTTCGGTCAGGATTAAAACGGATATTGTGAACCGCGATGAATCGGAAACCGGGATCAGAAGTGTGTTGAACTTTGGTCATACGGCCGGACATGCTCTGGAAAAAATGCTCCGTATCCCTCACGGTATGGCAGTGAGCCTGGGGATGGTGCTGGCGGCCGGGATATCCCGGTTTCTGGGTTTGATCAGGGAGGAAGATGCGGGCTATGTTACGGAATTGCTCCAGGATTACGGCCTTCCTGTCAGAAAAAAAATAAATGCGGGCGAGTTGTTCCGGGCGATGGTGACCGACAAGAAGAAGAAGGATAACCATTTGAAATTCATTGTTCTTGAAAAACCAGGCCGGGCGAAACCTGTTGAAATACCCCTGCCAAAGCTCGGGGAACTGGTCAACGGGGCAGTGAAAGAATGTTTTGTATGAAGAAGGTCATTGAACAATTCTATCCCACCGGGAAAATTCATATTCCGGGCTCGAAAAGCTTCACCCAGCGTGCCCTGGCTGCAGCCCTGCTGGCAGAGGGTGTTTCGGAGATCCGGAATCCGTCCCGTTCGGATGATGCCCTGCATGCCATGAAAGTGATTGAACGGCTGGGGGCTACCATCACAGACCGGGAGGTGGAACTGATTGTTCAGGGAGGATTTGCCCCACTGAGTTATGAAGTGCACTGCGGTGAATCGGGACTGGCCTTCCGTTTGTTTTCAGCCATTGTGGCACTTCATGATGCTGAGATGGTGGTGAAAGCCGGTGGTACGTTGAGAAACCGCCCCATGGATATGATAGAAAACTCTCTGCAGGAACTTGGCGTGAGGTGTACAACGCAGCGGGGCCATGCCCCCGTGAGAGTGCAGGGGCCGTTGTTGGGTGGAAGGGCCCGTGTTGACGGTTCGCAGAGTTCCCAGTTTTTAAGCGGGTTACTCATGGCGCTTCCTCTGGCGGAAAATGACTCGGAGCTGGAAGTTGACAGCCTGAAAAGCAAACCTTATGTGGATATGACACTGGAAGTGCTTGAATCGTTCGGTATTAGGGTCGATCATAGCGGTTACCGGTACTTCCGTATTCCCGGGAAGCAGCGTTACCGCGCCTGCCGGTACACGGTGGAGGGCGACTGGAGCGGTGCGGCGTTTTTTCTGGTGGCAGGCGCTCTGGGCGGACCGGTGGAGGTAACCGGGCTCGACCCGCAATCGGGCCAGGCCGACCGGGCCATTCTGGAAGTGCTTGAAAAATCGGGAGTCAATATGGAAATATCTGAGGAGAAGATCCGGGTGTGGAGAGGGGATATCCGGCCTTTTGATTTCGATGCCACCGACTGTCCCGACCTTTTTCCCCCCCTGGTACCGCTGGCTGCCCATGCACGTGGAAAAAGCACCATCAGAGGGATAACCCGGTTATTTGCCAAAGAGAGTAACCGGGCTAGGGTGCTGGAAGAAGAGTTTGCCATGCTGGGAGTGAAGGTGGAAACGGAGGGAGATGTGATGCAGATCACACCCGGCCCCCTCAGGCAGGGGGTGATCGATCCCCATGGCGACCACCGCATTGCCATGGCCGCGGCGGTGATGGCGGCCGGGGATGTTCCCGGGGTGACGGTTCTCGATCCCGGTTGCACGGCGAAATCATATCCCACTTTTTTTCATGATATACAAAACATTGGAGGAAAGATCACATGAATACTTTCGGCAGAATATTCCGTGTGCACCTGATGGGGGAATCGCACGGCAAACTGGTGGGGGTGCTGATTGACGGATGTCCGGCCGGTCTTCCCCTTGGAGAGGAAGATTTCCTGTCAGATATGCAGCGGCGCAAACCGGGGGCGAAGGGAACCACCGCCCGGCGGGATCCTGACCTGCCCATCCCGGTTACGGGTATTTTCCGGGGTTATACCACGGGAGCTCCCCTGCTGATATGGCTGGAAAACCGGGATACCCGGCCTGACGATTACAGCCGTTTTACGGAAGTTCCCCGGCCGGGCCATGCCGATATGACCGCTCTGCAGAAATTCGGAGGGTTTGCCGATCACCGGGGAGGGGGGCATTTCTCCGGCAGGCTGACAGCCGCCCTGGTGGCTGCCGGGGTGGTGGCAAAAAAACTGCTGACGCCCGTGAGGATCGAGGCCAGGCTGACGGAGGCCGGGGGAAGGAAGGATATTGATGCGGTGGTGGAAAAGGCCGTACTGGAAAAAGACAGTGTGGGAGGTATTGTGGATTGCAGGGTAAAGGGATTGCCGGCCGGCCTGGGAGAACCGTTTTTCGACGGGGTGGAATCGCTCGTGAGCCACATCCTGTTTGCCATACCTGCCGTGAAAGGAGTGGAGTTCGGAGCGGGATTTGCGGCTGCTGCCATGAGGGGCAGCGAACACAACGATCCGATTGTGGATACCGGGGGAAAGACTTCTACCAACCATGCAGGAGGCATCAACGGAGGGATCACCAATGGGAATGAACTGGTGGTACGCTTGGCGGTCAAGCCTGCTTCTTCCATTTCCCGGCCGCAGAAAACTGTGGATTTGAAAAAACAGGCCATGACCACTCTGGAAATTCCGGGCCGGCACGATGCCTGCATTGCCCTCAGGGTGCCGGTGGTGGCAGAGGCAGCCCTGGCCGTTGCACTGGTTGACCTGATGATGATCGAGCAGATGATTCCCCGGGTTTTACCCCGGACAAAACATACAAAAACATGAAAATACTGGTGGCAGGAGCCGGACACATGGGGTCGTGGTTTGTTGAATCGTTGTGTCTGGATCATGAGGTGGCTGTTTACGATAAAATTCCCCATAAACTGAAATATTTTTTTCATTCGCGGAAGCTGCTGCATCCAAAAGAAATTGAGGCATTTGCGCCGGAATTGCTGATAAATGCGGTGAACCTGCAGCACACCCGCCTGGCCTTCGATGAATTGATCCCGTATCTGCCTGAAGGCTGTATCCTCTCAGACCTGGCATCGGTGAAAAACGGACTCAGGGATTATTATGCAGGAACAGGCTTTCCGTATGTTTCCACCCATCCCATGTTCGGTCCTACCTTTGCCAATGTAAAAGCGCTCCGGAATCAGAATGCCATTATTATTACCGGCGGTTCGCCTGAAGGCGAGCGGTTTTACAGGGAATTTTACCAGGGCCTTGGGCTGAATATATTCTACTACAGTTTTGATGAGCACGACCGGGTCATTGCCTATTCTCTTTCAATCCCCTTCGTTTCAACCATGGTTTTTGCCGCCTGCATGAAACAGCAGGAAGTACCGGGCACAACCTTCCGGAAGCACCTGGATATTGCCCACGGTTTGCTTTCAGAAGACCGTTATCTGCTTTCCGAGATCCTGTTAAATCCATACACACTGGAACAGGTTGAGAAGATTTACCGTCAGCTAAAGGAGGTGATGGACATGATCGGCAGGAAAAACACGCCCGGCCTTCATGCATTTTTCGACCGGCTAAGGGAGAATGTGGGGATGGAAAATAACCGGCCGGAAGGTTAACCGGATTGTTACATATGATCAGGATTGAAGAAACATTTACCTATGACAATCAGGGCAGATTGTTTTCTGTTTACCGGGGTACACCCGGTACGACTTTGGCATATTCCCGAATATCTGTTATACTGGAATCTACATTTTCATATGATTCAATATTCTATGTACATACTGATTCTTTAATGTATCCCCATTTCCGTTTACGGCCATCCGTCTGCGTATGTTCATGTTCGGGGAACTCGTAAACCTGCTCAATCCATTCCATTTTAATGCCTTTCCGGTCTGGCCGTTGCCGCGTATGGAGAAAATAATTTGTAAACTTCATTTATCTCAATCATATTGGGAGCCGCATAACTTTACCCCGCTTTTTGATGTATCAATACATATAGTTGAATTATTACTTTATCAAAAGTATTAATAAATCCCTGCATTTTCAATTCTGGATACTGTTTCAAAAAGTGTGGCTGAATAGATCTTAGAAAAAGGTCTTCTCAAATTAGTTTTGCATGAATAAAAACAAACGTTTCCTTCACTTGAAAACCATCCTTTCGGCAAACCGGTGACAGGTTATTTCCAGAATCCTTTTTGTTTCACTGGTTATACGGAAACGGTTGTCGATTCGGTCGCCCACGATCCAGATGATGCGGTCGCCCATGGACAGGATCCAGGTCTGTTCCTTGTCCAGCAGGCTGTACTTCCGGTCAATGAAGAAATCGCTCAGTTTTTTCAGGGCGTTCATGCCGAAAGGGTAGAAATAATCGCCCTTTTTCCATTTCCTCAGGATCAGGGGAAAGGTGATCAGGTCACGGTCTACACAGGCAATATCCGGATCGGAAGGAATGGAGTACTCCGGTGTTCTTTCCAGCATACGGAGTGACAAATGGATGGGTTCTTCCACTTTGATGGTTCCTTCTTCAATATAATACACATCCTTTTCCGGTTCCTGGCGGGGAACCAGAATGAGGGTTTCCCTGTCTTTGATCAGCCGGTGGGTATGACTGTGGAACTGCTTTCCCGGAGAGGATGAAATAGCATGGAATACATCGTCGGCCTGGGCCGGGGAGAACCGGAACTCTTTTAACAGTTCATGAAGTACGGTTCGTGGGGCGGGGGTTTTCATCAGTTCATCCAGTTTGATCAGGTAACGGTCTCCCTGTTGAATCAGCAGGCGTTTTCTGATCATCTCCAGGCCGTACAGGAATATTTCTTCCGTTTCGGTAAACCGTTCGATATTTTCCAGCATGGTTTCCTCGAACCGGGGATTCATTTCCGTGAATTCGGGAATGATGTGATGCCTGATGCGGTTGCGTGTATAATAGGTTTCCTGGTTGGACGAATCTTCCCGGAAACTCAGGTTATGGTCGCGGGCATATTTCAGAATTTCTTTTCTGCCTGCGAACAGAAGGGGCCGGAAAAGATTCCCCTGAAGCACCTTCATCCCGGTCATTCCCCTGAGTCCGGTCCCCCGGGCCAGATTGATCAGCAGCGTTTCCACCTGATCGCTCCGGTTGTGTGCCAGAGCAATCAGGTCGTACCGGTTTTCAAGGCGCAGGCGCCCGAACCATTCATACCGCAACTCCCGGGCGGCCATCTGTACCGACAACCGGTTTTCCTCGGCATACTGCCGGGTTTCAAAATGTTCCGAAAAAAACGGAACCCCGTACAGGGAAGCCAGGGTTTTTACAAAGAATTCATCCTCATCGGCTTCTTTTTCCCTCAGCATGAAATGACAGTGGGCTATACCACATGTTATTCCGGTTTGCATGAACAGGTGGGTCATAACCACCGAATCCACTCCTCCGCTCACTGCCAGCAGGATGCGGCGGGTGGTAGCGGGTAAGTGCCGGTGGATGGTTTTGAGGAATGATTCGTACATGTTTGAAAGGGTTATCTGTATGTGATGATATCGGGCCTTCCCGGACCGAAATAAAAGGGTTCCAGGGTCCTTTCCCTCCCCAGGGTAACCGGGCTCCACCGGGCATCGGGCGGAATAGCCGGATAGTAGGCAAATCGGATCTGGAAGGTTTCAAAAACCAGGCTGCTGTTCCTGATCCTGACCCCAAGTCCCAGACCCCCGTACCATTCCGTGGGTATGATCTGGCCGGGTTCCGAACCAACCAGGGCCATGTCTGTCCAGGCAAAGAAGGCAAAGCGGAATCCGTAAAGGGTAAAGGGAGAGAAGGCCACGCTTTCAAGGTTCAGGGCCAGCCGTTTCGTTCCGCGCAGGCTGTCGCTCAACAATCCGCGGATCCCGTAATCATTTGAAACGCTGATGCTTTCGTCGGTGAATCTTCTGACTCCCAGGGTATAATCAAGATGCACAAAATTCCTTATCCGGTATTTCCCCGCGATCAGCAGGGGAGAGAAATACGATGCCTTCACCTGGAAAAGAGACTGCTCAAACATGCCTTCCCTGATGAATCCGCCGGCCGACAAACCTGCAGCTATATATCCCACAGCGGGGTATTCTTTTCCTCCAACTACCTGTACAGCTGTGTACCCCCTGGTGTTGAACTCATTGATCTCCAGCCCACCGGTCAGTTCCAGCCGGGTGCCGTAGGAAATGTCTTCCGTTCTTCCGTAATTATATATCAGACGGCTGGAAAAAAAATTCTCCCGGCTGAAAGTGAGGCTTCCCAGTAACAGGTTTTTGGTGTGGTATTTATAGAAGCTGGTGCGTGTAATTTCCGGGCGCCTGATTATCCGGTTGGAAATAAACCGGCCGGCCACGACCAGCCGGGATCTGTTCCCCGGATTCAGCAGAAAAGACCTTCCCAGCCAGTAGTCCTGGTAAGTATAATCCACTTCTTCAGATAGTCCGGTGGTGTCATTCGGAATAAAATCGTGTACATATCTTCCCTGCAATCCCCCTGCATAGCGGGTACGGGGGGTGAGAAAATTCCGGTTCATGTACAGGCCGTAATTTTTTCTGCCGAAAGCATGGTAATAGTTCAGCCTGGCATGGATAAAGCTTCCCCACATGTTGTTGATGCGGTATATCCCTTCGTATCCGGTTTTGGAATTGCGGTCACCATCCCACAGGAAATGGTTTTCCCATTCATGGCCGAATCCCAGAAAGTTGCGGTCAAAGAATTCGATCCTTCCTTCATTCAGGTCGCTCAGCATCATATCGAAACCCATGGAAAAAACATCCCTGGTAATGACCACCAGGTCGACCGAATCAACCCCGGCCCTGGATACCAGTATCCTGGCATCATTGATGAAGGGGAGGGAGCGGAGGATCCTTTCGTTTTCAGCCAGGATCATGGGATCAATCCGGTCGCCCATGTCGAATATCAGGTTATTCCGTATGATCCGGTTTCTGGTATTGATGTGCAGGGCATTCAGTCCTTTTCCCATCCATCCTTCCTGTATCAGTAAAGTATCATCGATGGAAGTGCCGAAAGGTTCCAGTTTCCTGACCCTGACCGAGCGGATGGCCATTCCCGAATAACTGCTGAAATAGGTTTCCACCGAGCGGGGAGGATCATTTTCTCCGGAAGCCCTGCTGGATGGGGTCACAAAAAATATTTCATACAGGCGGCGGGTCCATATATTCCGGGAAGCCCTTACCATCAGGCTGTCGTAGATTGCTGTTCGTTCAAGGTTCTGAAGCACCTTTGTTCTCAGGGTATCGGTTATCAGGCTGTCGGCTTTTTCAAGTTGCGGGGTGCGCGGAGGTATGGGTTTTCCTGGCGGAATCGTGTCGGTTTGCCCCGGGATGTATGCCGGGATAAAGAACAGACACAGAAATGTCAGGCACAGGCAACGGCATATGTATTTCGCAGGCAGCATCCGGGGAACCTTGCATGAAATACAAATATATTCATTCTGAACCGGATTGTTATGGGTGCCGGTCCAAACAGGTTCGTTCCTCCGGTTCCGGTACCGGAACCGGCCCGGAATGTTTTTCCCCTTCGGGCAGACTTCAGGTTCGGAATGAATCCGATATTTCTGTCTGATTCCTGAACAGGACGTTTTATTCAGTCAGACCGGCTA
>DSCJ01000055.1 GCA_011049175.1 Bacteroidota bacterium
CTGTCAGGGGCGAGTTTGGATCGCGGCAGGCTTTCCCCCGCCGTAGTTTTTCCATAAAAGCATCAGCAGCCAAAGGGTTTTTTGCATGCTTTTTTGCCCCCAAAAAAGCATGTCGCTCCGTTTTGGGAACGGAGCGAAACAGTGGCTCGTTGGATGAAGAAATCCGGTTTCTTCAAACATTCCGCTACAAAGCAACTTAATGAGGCAGCGAACAAAACCGGCCTGAGGGGTTCGCGAAAGGAATACATCAAGTTTCTCTAAAATGTTCAGATCTGCCAGGTGGCAGACATTTCACGGCGACCAGGCACTCCATCACCCGGATACTCGATAACCCGGTTACATCGTCTCGCCCACCCTTTCCGGTTCTTTTTCTGCCAATTCATCCAGCAGCCTTTTAACCGGACGGCTGTCCCAGCGGGCGGCGCCTTTCTTGTTTACCAACAGCCTGCCATCTCGTGACAGGATGAACGTGGTGGGAATACTGGATGATTCAAACAGGTCGGGTTCCCGGTACTTCTGAAAAAATACGGGAAGATGGTAACCGTTTTTATCCAGGAAATCCTGCACCGTGGTTACCTCTTCGCGCGTTACCAGAAGAAATTTCACCCGGTTGCCGTATTCGTTATACAGGTTCTGGATGGAAGGCATCTCGGCAATACAGGGTGGGCACCAGGTGGCCCAGAAATTCAGGAAGATCACTTCTCCTTCCAGATCGCTGAACAGGATCTCCCGGCCTTCTGCCGTGTACAGGGGCCAGGCCATGGTTTCCACATCGGCCCGCAGGTTCGTTTCACCCGCCCTCGCAACGGGGTTCCGCATGGTGAGGCGTACCACACGGGAAACCAGTTCACGCCGCGTGGCGGGTATCAGCAACAAGACCAGAAGCACGGCGAAAACGCCGTCGGAAATAAGCGACCAGATGCTGCGCTTCCTGTAATAATCAACTATTTTTTGTTTCCAGTTTTTCATGAGTTTGGGTATTCAGTGGTTCCCTCCTGCGGAAGGAATGCTTGTCAACGGCCCGCATGGTGGCCAGGATTCCGTCCAGATGATCGGTTTCATGCTGCAGAAGCTCCGACAGATCGCCTTCCGGCTTCCACTCGTGTTGCTTCCATTCCGGATCGAGAAACCGGATGGTGCAGGTGCGGTACCGGCGCAGTTTCACCAGCAGGTTGGGGAAGCTCATGCAATCATCCCACATTTCCATCATTTCCGGGCCGGCATCGGTAATTTCGGGATTGATCAGAACCAGGGGCCGGTCGATATTCAGGCAGATAAACCTTTTGGAAACTCCCGTCTGGGGGGCTGCCATGGCCCGCCCAGCACCCCATACCCTCCTGAATTCCAGGATCAGGGCATGCATGCGGTCAAAAACAGGTTGCAGGGAAGGGATTTCTTCCCTTTCCACCGCCTCAGCCACCCTGTATAGCACAGGATCGCCGATTTTTCTGATTTCATCCAGACTGATATTCATTTATTCAAATATATACATTTCCCTGCAAATGATCCAGTCGCCTGCCGTCCGTTCCCACATACCCTTTCATGCAATCGGCGGTAAGGCAACTGTGTACCGGCAGGATGCCGGCCAGGCTTCCCACAGGGAAAGCATCGCGATGGTTTTCGGGAAGGCGGATGATGCCGTGCTCCTGGGAGAGGCGGTCGACGAAAGCCCCGGGAAGGGAGGGGCCAAACAGTCCCTGTTTTTCCGGGCTGACTTTTCCGTAATGGATTCGGCCGTTTTCTTCTGCCAGATATTCCTTCGACAGATGGATGGCTCCCCCGTATACCACCACCTCGTTCCTTTCCGGGTAACGGGCTACCACCGGGCAGGCCAGCCTGACGGCAACCTGTTCTTCCCGGCAGGCACCGGTCTGTTCCTGCATCAGGTCGTAAAACACGAAATTCCCGGGCCGCATTTCATCGGCCCCGGCAAAATCTTTCGCCAGGGAACAGGCCGGGGTATCTCCCAGGGAAATGATGGCTTCCGGCCGGTTCCCCAGGAACTTTTCCCGGATAATAGCCAGCCTGGCCAGTGATTCACTGTGCAGGGAGAGCACTTCTTCCGGATTACGGGCCCGGTAAGTGCGTCCGGCATGGGTCAGGAAGCCTGCAAACCTCAGGTGGGCATGTTGCGAAATGTTTTTCAGTTCCTTTTCCATGATCTCCGGCTTTCCGGCATCGAACCCGCTGCGCCGGTCGCCCGTGTCGAGTTCCAGAAAAATTCCCACCGGCCGGTTCATTTTTCTGTGGACGGCTTCTGCCATACCGGGATGGCTTAGCAGCAGATGGAGGCGTATGCGATCGTTCAGCTCGGCTATCCTGTCCAGTTCTCTCGGATTGACAGGAAAGGCGATGGTGATATCGTTCCACCCGGCTGAAGCGAAATACGCGGCCATGGTGACCGACGACACCGTAATGCAGTGCACGCCGAAATCGCGGAACCAGCTTCCTGCCTCCTGCGACTGGTGGGTTTTAAAATGTGGGCGGAAGATCAGCCCATGATCACGGGCTTTTCCGGCCATGAAGGCAATATTGCGCATGACCCGTTCACGGTCAAGCAGCAGGGTGGGGCGTGTAACGGAAGAAAACATATCCAAAATAAATGAAATTTCTACGGAACTGAACAGGGAAGAAAGGGAATTTCACAGGAATTTTCACTATTTTCGGTCATTGTTCGTCTGTGCAATCTGTTTTCTTATGAAAAAACCAACAACCTTTCTTTTTACCTGTGTCTTGTTCCTTTCTGCTTGCCAGGTGCACCCTGATGCGGAAAAAGCGGAAACCGTGATCAGCGGGGCAAATATGGAAGAATATGTGAAAACACTGGGATCGGATGAATTCTTGGGCCGGAAACCCTTTACGGAAGGGGAGGAAAAAACCCTGGCCTATCTGGAAAAGGTGTTTTCCGAACTGGGCCTGGAGCCCGGGTTCGGTCAAAGCTGGTACCAGGAAGTGCCCATGGTGGAAGTGAGTGTGTTCCCGTCGGATACCCTGTTGCTTACCGGCCCCGGAATCGATACCCTGCTCAGGTACCGGGATGATTTTGTGGTGACCACCCGCCGGCTGGTCTACCGGGTATGGATTGAAGAAGCTCCCCTGGTTTTTGCCGGATACGGGATCGTGGCGCCGGAATACGGCTGGAACGATTACGCCGGCCTGGATGTGAAGGGAAAGATCGTCATGGTGCTGGTGAACGACCCGGGGTATGCCACAGGCGATCCCGAACTGTTCAAAGGCCGGGAAATGACCTATTACGGAAGGTGGACCTACAAATACGAGGAAGCTGCCCGCCAGGGGGCCCTTGGACTCATGATCGTTCACGAAACGGGTGCGGCCGGTTACGACTGGTCGGTGGTACACAACGGGGCCGTGATACCCAACCTGTATCTGAAGCCGGAGGATAAATACCTGGGCTGGTGCGCCATTGAAGGATGGTTTACCCAACAGGCAGCCCAGTCGCTGGTCAGGATGAGCGGAGCGGATCCCGATTCTCTCTTTGCCGCCGCCGCAAAACCGGATTTCGTTCCCCGGGATCTGGCTCCCGAACTGACCCTGGAAATGTTCATCCGATACCGGTTTGATGTTTCCCGGAATATCATGGGCATGATCAGGGGAAGCGAACGGCCCGGTGAGGCCGTTGTGTATTCGGCCCACTGGGATCATCTGGGTGTGGGAGCGCCGGTGAACGGCGATTCCATTTACAATGGGGCGGTAGACAACGGTACTTCCCTGGCCTGGATGCTGGAAATAGCCAGGGCTTTCAAAGCGCTGGAAAAACCGCCGCAACGGACGGTGTTGTTCCTGGCTCCCACGGCCGAAGAACAGGGCCTGCTGGGCGCCATGTATTATACGCAACATCCGGTCATTCCCATGGAAAGAACGGTGGCTGATATCAACAACGACCTGCTGCTGCCCATGGGCAGGATGAAGGATGTGATGGTGACCGGAGCAGGCCAGTCGGAACTGGAAGATTATGTGGAAAAATATGCGAAAAAGCAGGGAAGGTATCTGCAACCCGATCCCAATCCGCACACAGGTATGTATTTCCGTGCCGATCATTTTGCTTTTGCAAAGGCCGGGGTTCCCGCCCTGTTCGTAAGGGGCAATGTGGATCACCGGGAAAAGGGAAAAGAATATGCGGCCCAACAGGAGCAGGATTACCTGCAGAACCGGTACCACCAGCCTGCCGATGAATACGACCCGGAAACCTGGGATTTTTCAGGCATTGTGGAAGATGCCCGACTCATGTTCCGGGTAGGGCTTGAGCTGGCCAACAGCGATGTTTTCCCGGCATGGAAAGAAGGGTCGGAGTTTGCCTCTGTCAGAAATCAATCCTTTTCAGGCAAACAAATACCATGAAAAAACTATTCGAACTGATCGGTGAAGTACTGAAGTTCCTTACCCACGATATCTGGCACTATACCCTGGGCGAACTGCCGCGAACTAAATCGTTCCTGGTAAGGCAACTGCGCATCATCGTGCTGGCGGTAAAAGGGTTCAGGGAAAGCAAGGTGAACCTGCGTGCATCAGCCCTTACCTTTTATACCATCCTGTCGGTGGTTCCTGTGATTGCCATGATCTTTGCCATTTCCAAAGGTTTTGGCATTCAGGATGTGATGAAGGAAAAAATAGTCAATTTCTTCCAGCAGTATGAAGAAGTGCAGGGGCATCACGAGGTGATCAACTGGATCCTTTCCTCGGCAGAGAATTTCATCGGCCAGGCCCGGGGTGGATTTATTGCCGGCGCGGGGCTGATCCTGCTGTTGTATTCGGTGATGAAACTGCTGGGACATATCGAGAGCTCGTTCAACGATATCTGGCAGATCAGGACCTCGCGTTCCTGGGCCCGTAAATTCAGCGATTACCTGTCTATTTTGCTGATCGCCCCGGTTTTCATTTTCCTCTCGAGCAGTGTAACTTATTTTATATCGGAACAGTTTCACCGGCTTACCGAAATGGTGCCGGTTTTTGTGCACCTCCGGTTTTTGCTCGGGCTCATACCCTATGTGCTGGTCTGGTTCCTGTTAACCATGATCTACATGGTCATGCCCAATACCACGGTGAAATTTTCCTCGGCTTTTGTGGCAGGGATCATTGCAGGTACCATTTTCCAGCTAACCCAGTGGGGCTATATGCAATTCCAGGTGGGTGTGAACAGGTACGGGGCCATTTACGGGAGTTTTGCCGCCATTCCCCTGTTCGTGATATGGATCCAGGTTAGCTGGTTGATCGTGCTGATCGGGGCGGAAATATCCTTTGCCAACCAGAATGTTTCACGGTATGAATTCGAGTCGGAAATCGAGAATGTCAGTACGCGGTACAAGCGCATTCTGGCACTGCTGATGACCAGTCATGCTGCGCGAAGGTTTGAGCATGGAGAACCCCCGCTCACGGCCGCGGAAATGACCGAGCAACTGAAAGTGCCGGTAAGGGCGGTACGGGACATACTATTTGAGCTGGTGGAAGCGGGAATACTCAGTGAAACATATACCGGTCAGCCCAAAGAAAGAGCCTACCAGCCTGCTATGGATATCGGTCAGCTGACTGCCTCCCGCGTTATGGAAGCGCTGGATCGGCGGGGGAGCGCTCACACCACTGTATCAAAAACCAGAGAATTCAACAGGATATCCGAAATGCTCGACAGGTTTCAGGAAACCCTGAAGCAAAACCCCGAAAATATCCTTTTAAAGGATATTTGAATCCGGTCTGACGAGAGGGAATGATCCGGAATGGCCGGTTCAAACATTCAGCCCGGCCACCCAGGCTGCAGCCCGTTCGGCTTCCCCTTCCATAAGGGGCCCTTCTGTGCCGGCAACCAGAAATCCCGCCGGAGGCAACCCATTCTTCCCTCCCTTGCGTTTGAGGCGCCTCGACAGGGGTTTGGCGGCATAACCTCCGGTCCTGACCAGGAACCGGAGAAAACCCGATTTGATCGTGTTCACATCAATCCGTGTATCAAAAGCGGCTGTTTTTATTCCTTTCAGTCCCCGGGGGGGGATCTTTTGCAGGAATTCCTTTATAGGCGGTGTTGGGCTAAACCTTCGGGTGGGCGAGCCCAGGATCAGTACATCCATTCCGTCCAGGTTGTTAGGGCCGGCATCTTTCACATGCAGAACATTTACTTCGGCAAACGGTTTCATGGATTTCTCCATTTCACGGGCCACCTGTTCGGTGTTTCCGAAATAAGAGTCGTATACGATCAGTGCTTTCATTATTTGGAAAAATAGTGTATGGTTTATTTCAGGGAGATGGTGACAGTGAGGCAGATTCCTGAAGATCGTCGATGTAATCCGCATAATGGGATGACATGTCTTCCCAGGTGCAGCCTGTCAGGTTTTCAAAACGGTTTTTCAGTGTTTCGGGTGGCAGGGGGAACAGGGTGTTGACCACCCCCACGCCGTACCGGTGTACCAGGTACCGGATCAGGATTCCGCTGTTGGGATAGAAAATATCTTCGTCGGAAATGGATTCCTCCAGAAGGTCGTCGGGTGTCAGTACTTTATCAGGCTCATGGTCCCGGTAGTACACCACAATATCTTCAATATCATGCCGGGCATAACCTCCGTCGAGCCAGTTGGCGTATCCCTCACTCATGAGTTTGGTTCCGGGGTATCCCAATATCCGGTGGGTGATCACGTGCACCAGTTCGTGGGCACCCAGGAAGGGATTGACCACTCCGTACTGGTCGGTATACCCGGCCAGTGCGGGGATGAAAGTATAATAGAAACCATTCATTTTGGGAATGGCATGCCCCCCTCCGTCGGTTCCGATCAGTTCCTTTGCTTCCTCCAGGTTGTAGAGGTAGATCAGGACACGGTCGCTGAAGGATTTTTCAATGCTGTCCTGGATAATCCGGTAATAAAATTGCTGGTTTGCCAGGATACCTTCTGCCTGTTCGGGGGTGGGGGAAAGTGTAACCGGATAATCGGTCGGCCGGGTATGCAGGACAATGTTATCGGAGGTATATACCACCCAGTCGTCCTGCAGATCGATGTCAGCAAAAAATTCTGTGCATGAACCCAGGAAAACCGTGATAACCAGGAACAGGATAAAGCGGTGTTTTATGCTGAAATGGTTTTTCATGATGCATTCATATGGTAACCCTAATAAAAAAGCAGCACATACGGTCGAGTTTGAAATGCACCAGATGGCTCAGGTAAAAAAGCGGCTCGGTATTGGCAAAACCCACCAGATGGTTCTGGGTAAATCCTGCCGTCAAAGCCCGTTTTTCCGCAAGGTTACGGGTAAAGGCCACTCCGGTGAGGGTGTGGTAATAGAATCCCCGGTAACCGGAAGTATACACTTCCGTTTTCTCTTCATCAAAGCTTTCCAGGTAGCCGTAGTTCAGCCAGGGAAGGTAAAAACGGGCATCGAAAAAAGTTTCCGCCTGCCAGCCGGGGGTCAGATGGAACCGGGCATGCAGTCCGGGTCCCAGGTAGGCCTGGATGTCGCGGGTGATCTCCATGGCTCCGGAGTGGTAGGCCAGTATTCTTGATTCGTACAGCAGTCCGCTCTGGAGCTGGTGCCTTGCCTCCACGAACTTCCATCTGAAAAGGGATTTGTCCAGTGCATAATCCAGGCCGGTGCGAAAATATCCGGTGCGGTTTTTCAGGGTAAGATAATCGTTCCCGGTTCCGTTATCGGAAACAAGCCTTCCGGGAAGGGAAACGGAAATTTTCAGGAAATGGACCGATTTTTCCGCGGGAAATACCCAGCGGAATCCCAGGGCGGGCAGGGTGGTTTTCAGCGCAGGATAGCCTGCTTTCATGGGGAAGGTGGCTTTTTGCTGGCTGAAAGAACGGTACATCCAGAATTCAGCGGATATGTCCGGCAGAAACGGATTGCCTGCCGGCAGATCCTGTGCAACTGAAAAGAAGGATCCTGCGTGGATTGTTAATAATATTGTAAAAACCAGTACCCTGCGAAATAAGACCATTGGTATTTCATGAGAAAATTCCTGGCACAAAGAAAATAAATTTATCGGGGTTATTTCAACCAATTATTTGAATTTTCAGGCCGGTAACCGGTTTGCGGAACAGGAAAAAACCCTTTTCCGGGTAAACCGGAATAAATGAATGACTATATTTGCCAGCAAACGGAATTTTTTCATCGAACATATTATGAAGATCATTTTGTTGATCGGGGCGGGAGGTTTCATCGGAAGTGTTTCGAGGTATCTGGTTACCCGCTGGATTCAAACCGGTTTGCAGGTGTTTTTTCCGGTGGGTACCCTGGCGGTTAATGTTATCGGAAGTTTTCTGATCGGACTGGTTTTCGGCCTGTCGGCCGGTGAAACCCTGGTTACCCCTGAGTGGAGGCTTTTCCTCACAGTAGGGATTCTGGGTGGATTTACCACATTTTCCTCATTCAGCTACGATTCCCTGATGCTGCTGCGTGACGGGCAGGTGGCTGCCTTTCTGCTGTATGCTTTCCTCAGTATCCTGCTTGCCCTGGTAGCTGTATATCTGGGATATGTACTGACAAAACTGTTGTAAGATGGACCAAAAAGAAGCTTATACCCGTTTACGGCTTTATTGCAGCTCAACCGACCGGCTGGGCGGCCAGCCCCTGTACCAGGCTGTAGTGCGGTTGGCCCGGGATGCCGGTATGCATGGGGCTTCCGTATTCAGGGGTGTTATGGGTTTCGGTGCAAGCAGTGTGATCCACAGTTCCAAGCTGTGGGAGATCACAGAGAAACTGCCCATGGTGATTGAGCTGGTTGATACGGAAGAGAAAATCCGTAAGTTCTTCAATGTGTTAAAACCCCAACTGGAAGAACAGCCCAAAGGAGTTCTGGTGACCAGTGAACCCGTACAGGTTGAACTGCAAAAGTACGGGAAAGGCCGGACTTCGGCCGGGTAGAATTGCTGAGGCAACTCAGGGGAAAAGCCTGGCTGCTTTTTTCTGAATTAAAATGAGCAATGGTTCATAATATTTAATATCTTTGTACTCATCCCATAACCGGAACATTCATGCCCAACCGAAGAAGACGCCGCCGGGTGATGCGCCCCCCCAGTATGGAAGGGTTCAAACCGTTCGGTATTCCCATGAGGGAACTGGAACCGGTGGTTCTGTTGTACGAGGAATTTGAGGCCATCAGGCTGGCGGATTATGAAAATCTTACCCACGAAGAAGCCGCCGAAAAAATGAACATATCCCGACCCACCTTCACAAGGATTTATGAAAAAGCCCGGCAGAATGTGGCCATGGCCTTTGTGGAAGGGAAAGCCATATTCATCCAGGGCGGGCATTATGTAACCGACGATTACTGGTATCGTTGCCAGGATTGTAGTGAGGTGATGATCACCATGAAACCGGTGAAAACCTGCAGGGTATGCCATTCCGAAAATATTATCAAACTTAATCGTGATCGTGAAGGATAGAACAGCATACAAAGCCGGAGAGTATTGTATCTGTGTGAAATGCAACACCCGCATGCCACACCGGAGGGGAGTGCCCTGTCGCGACAACAAGTGCCCGAATTGCGGACGTACCATGTTTCGTGAAGGAGGATACCATCATCAGTTGTTCCTGGAAAAGGAAAAGAAAAAAGAAGAACAGGAGAAAAATAAAAAAGGGGAAGGCGCCTCAGACGGAAACCATGATCAAAAATAGCGATTTATGAAAAAAATCGGAATCATTATCTGTCACCGGTGGCATACCTGCGGAGGAGGCAAATGTCTTCGCAGCATGCGGGAACATACGGGGGGATTTTCCCTGTACCCGGAAGACGAAGAGTTGCAGCTGGTGGGTTATTCAACCTGTGGAGGCTGCCCGGGAGGCAATGTGGAATATGTTCCCGAAGAAATGATCCGGAACGGGGCTGAAGTGATCCATCTGGCTACCGGACTTGTGGTGGGATATCCTCCCTGCCCGTATATCATGCAGTTCAAGGAATTTATTGAAACGAAATACCGTATTCCGGTGGTTCTGGGGACTCACCCCATTCCCATGAAATATTTTCTGGTTCACCGGCAAATGTCGCAGTGGGACCAAATGGACTGGCAGGATGAGGTGGCTCATCTCATGAATGAGCCTGATGAGGTGAAAAAGGCCTATGACTGATGAGCTGAGGGCATAAAAGGGCAACCTGCCGGCCTTCCTTTCGGAAAAGCCATTTTTCTATTTCTCCAAAAAAAATCCGATCAAAATGAACATATGTTCAATTTGTTTCGTATATTTGCCATGAAACCATAAACAATAAAACGAGATTTATGATTGCTATACCCGTAAAAAAAGCTGACAAATCATCTGAGATGGATGACCGGTTTGCCAGGTGCCCTTTCTTTTGCCTGTTCAATCCTGAAACCGGAAAGATCGATTTTGAAGAGAATACTGCCGCCATGGCTCCAGAAGGAGTGGGTCCCCGTGTGGCCGAGTTTCTTGCCACAAAAGGGGTGAAACAGGTATTCAGCCGGGAAGTGGGTCCCAAAGCGTCGAGGATACTCGATAAGCTGGGTATACGGGTTGAAATGGTAAACGGCCATTATACTTTGCAGGATATTCTCAATATGTTGAATCAATAAAAACAGAAACATTATGCCAGGAAGAGACAGAACCGGACCACTGGGACAGGGTCCAGTGACCGGACGCGGACTAGGACAGTGTACGGGCAGGAATGTGCCCTGGCCTGCCGGAGGTGGCAGGTACGGATATGGATACGGATTCGGACCCGGCCGTGGAATGGGATTTGGCTGGGGTCGCCGGGCCCGTGGAGCCGGATGGGGCTGGGGATGGCGGTACGCCGAACCCGGGTATCCCACCGTTCCGGAGGAAATCTCGGACATTCAGGAGCGTCTTTCCCAGCTGAAAGAAGAGCAGAAATGGCTGGAAAGAAGGATGAATGACCTGAAGAAAGAGGAAGGGAAAAAGGAAGAAGATATTTAGTCCCGGATTGTTCCGGCAACAAAAACCAAGGAACCCTATGAAGCGAATCATTGCCGTCCCCACACAGCGGAAATGCCTGTGTGCGCATTTCGGCCATTGTGAGGAATTTGCCCTGTATGAGACAGATAACGGGGAGATCAGAACGGAAAAATTCATTGAACCTCCCCCGCATGAACCCGGGGTGTACCCTGCCTGGCTGGCCTCCATGGGAGTGACGCATGTCATTGCCGGAGGAATGGGCCAGCGGGCTGTTTCCCTTTTCCGGAACAGCGGTATCGAACCATTGGTGGGGGCCCCGGCCAGACCTCCCAGGGAACTGGTGATTGATTTTCTCCAGAACCGGCTGGAAACAGGCATGAACGCCTGCGACCACTGACAGTAGCGGTAACCGGCCGCCAAATGCCGGTTCCTTTGAATAGCAGTGGATCTATGATCCGGGAGTATAATGGGTACTTACCGGAAAGGGAATGCATTTTATAAAAAATCAAACCGGAAAAATGATGATCCGGGACACAGGAATATGATAATTGCGATTACCAGCGGCAAAGGAGGGACGGGGAAAACCACCCTGGCTGTTTCCTTGTTCCATTATCTGGCAGAGGCAAAGAATGAGCCGGTGCAACTGGTTGACTGTGACGTGGAAGAACCGAACTGCGCACTTTTTCTGCAAACTGAAAAAACAGGTGAACACAGGGTGGATATCCGTATTCCCGTGATCAATCCCGAAGCCTGTACTTTTTGCGGGAAATGCCATGAAATATGTGCTTTCCAGGCTGTCATTATGCTGCCACCGGCTTCTTTCATCGAGGTAGTGGAAGAACAGTGCCACGGTTGCGGAGCCTGTTCGTATGTATGCCCGGAACATGCTATTACGGAAAACGACCGGGAGATCGGCAAAATTTCTTTTTTCAGGTATCGTGAACCGGATGATTTTCTGGAAGGCAGGCTCAAAGTGGGCAGCGCCCTGCAAACACGGGTTATCAGGGAATTGCTGGAACAGGTGAACAGCAGGGGCACCGTTTTGCTGGATGCCCCGCCCGGCGCTTCCTGTCCGGTGGTGGCTGTGATCAGCCAGGCCGATTATGTACTGATGGTGACCGAACCCACCCCTTACGGACTGAACGACCTGCAAATCATGGTAGAAACAGTGCGTCAGATCGGGAAAAAAGCAGGCGTGGTGGTTAACCGGACAGGGCTTGACTATGCACCCCTGTATGCTTATCTCCAGCAGGAAAATATCCCTGTTCTGGCTGCCATCCCCTTCCACAGGAAATATGCCGAAGCTTATGCTGAAGGGATGATCCTTTCCGAAGCGTTTCCCGAAATCAGGGAAATGATGCAATCCATTGTTAAAGCCATCGGATCATGAACCGGAAACCCTTCGAAATAGTGATTCTGAGCGGAAAAGGAGGTACCGGAAAAACCAGTCTGGTTGCCGCAATGGCCGGATTTACAGGAAATTGTGTGTTTGCCGATTGCGATGTGGATGCCGCCGACCTGCACCTGATCTTTCAACCCCAACTGCTGAAAGAAGAATTATTTCCCAGTGGGTCGAAAGCTGTGATCGATCAGCAGGATTGCACCTCCTGCGGTGTTTGTATGGATCTGTGCCGCTTTTATGCCATTCAGTTCAGCCACGGGCAGTATGCTATTGATCCTTTTGCCTGTGAAGGATGCGGCCTGTGTGTTGTGGCCTGTCCCGCTGAAGCTATCCGCATAGAAGAAAACCATCTGAATGCCCTGGTGTATTCCCACAGCCGGTTCGGATCTCTGGTCTATGGCCGGCTGGGCATTGGCGAAGAAAATTCGGGGAAGCTGGTCTCCGAGGTCAGGAAAAATGCCCGGGAAAAGGCGGTGCAAACCGGCGCCGACTGGATCCTGGTTGACGGTCCGCCCGGTATCGGTTGTCCGGCCATTTCTTCGGTAACAGGCGCCGATCTGGTGATCGCCGTTACGGAACCCAGCCGCTCCGGCTGGCATGATCTGGAGCGTTTGCTGGAAATGACCGGTAAATTCAAAACGCCGGTGGGGGTGGTGATCAATAAATACGACCTGCGTGAGGAAATGTCGGAAAAAATAGAAAAAGCACTGGAACAAAGAAAGTTGCCGGTACTGGGTAAAATTCCCTATGAAGAAAAAGTGGTGCAGGCTCTGGTAGAGGGGAAATCACTGCCTGAAGCGCTGCCCGACCATCCCCTGACCGGAGTTTTCAGGGAAATTTGGGAAAAAATTGAACGGATGGCCGGGGATATATGAATAAATACCTGGCTAACAGAATAGTAGAATAATGATATCTAACAAGTTTATGAACCAAAATAAAAGATGATTTATGAAGGAAACAGATGTTTTGATCATTGGAGGAAGCGCAGCAGGAATGGTGGCCGCACTGACGGGAAAATCGAGCTGGCCCGCGAAAAAGTTCACCCTGGTGAAAATGCAGAAAGATGCCATGGTTCCCTGTGGCATTCCCTATATTTTCGGCACACTCGACAATGTGAATGAGAATATCATGCCGGTAGACAGCATGATGGAGCAGGCCGGGGTGGAATCCATAACCGGCCGCGTCACCTCACTCGATACGGAAACGAAAACCGCCGCACTCGAATCAGGTGAGAAGATCCGGTATGAAAAGCTGGTGATGGCTACCGGGTCGCTTCCCGTTAAACCTTCCTGGCTGAATGGAACCAACCTGAAAAAGGTGTTTGTGATCCCGAAAGACAAATCGTATCTGCAAAAGATGAACGAAGAGATACGCGACTGCCGCAAAATTGTCGTGGTAGGTGCGGGTTTTATCGGTGTGGAGCTTTCGGATGAACTGAAGAAGAACGGCAGGGAAGTTACCCTGGTGGAAAAAATGCCCGATATTCTGTCAGCAGCTTTTGATAAAGACCTGGCCGACCGGATTGAACATTTTCTGGAGGAGCGGGGAGTGAAAATCATGACCGGTGTTGGCGTGAAAGAGATCAAAGGGAAAGACGGGGCCGTGCATGAAGTGTTGCTCGGGAACGGGGATGTCCTGCCGGCCGATGCCGTGGTGCTGAGCATGGGCTATGAACCCAACACCGGGCTGGCCCGCGAAGCCGGAATACCGGTCGACAACAAGGGCTTTATTACCGTGGATGAGTATATGCGCACTCCTGTCCCCGGAATTTTTGCCGTGGGCGACTGTGCCGAAAAGCGTGATTTTGTTACCCGGAAGAAAACTCCCATAATGCTGGCTTCCACAGCCTGTGCCGAGGCTCGTATTGCCGGGCTGAACCTCTATAACCTGCATGTGGTGAAAACCTTTTCGGGAACCATTGCCATTTATTCCACCGCCATCGGGCCTCACGGATTCGGAACGGCCGGCATTACCGAAGCCAGGGCAAGAGAAGAAGGTTTTGTAGTGGAAACCGGGCTGTTCGAAGGGGTAGACCGGCATCCCGGAAAGCTTCCCGATGCCAGTAAACAGGTAGTGAAGCTGGTGGCAGCCAGGGAATCGGGTATTATTATCGGCGGTGGAGTGATCGGCGGACTGAGCGCCGGTGAGCTGACCAACCTCATCGGGCTGGCCATTGAGAACAAGATGACGGCCTATAATCTTCTGATGTCACAGATAGGTACCCACCCCTGTCTTACCGCGTCTCCGGCAGGCTATCCGCTGATCAAGGCTGCTGAGATGATTGTCAGAAAGATCAGGAAGAATGGAAAATGAGGTTCCTGTATATGGAACCCGGATTGTGTTACTTAAAAACTTTTTTACAGCATGCCAAATCTGAACGGAACTGGCCCGGAGGGCAAAGGACGCCGAACGGGCAGAGGACTGGGCAACTGCAGTGAAACAACTGATGAGGAAGCCCTGAAAAAACTGGGAAAAGGAATGGGGCAGCGCAGAAAATCAGGCGGAGGCGCCGGCAGGGGCAAACGCCTGAGAAGCGGTGAGAAGTAAATCCCTTCCCCTGAACCGGGAAAAACGTAACCGTGCTTGTCTCGGTTGGTCAGATAATGGAATTGCCGGCAGAAAAACACTTCCTGCCTGGACAGGGAAATACTGTTCCGGCAGGAAGTGTTTGATTTAACAATATGACAAAAATCATGAATGATCGGGTTATGCCGTATTTTCTTGTTTTCCGTGTAATGCGTACATTTATTAATGGGAAAGCCGGTGATTTTGCATGACTGGAATACCCGAAAAATCAAAAAAAATTCCTACTTTTCGGGCTCAAAAAATGAGATATCGGCTTAATTGTTATGTTAATGCGGAATAATATTACAACATCATGCATGAGAAACTGAAGGAACTTACTGAAAAGATTTACCAGGAAGGGGTGACCAAAGCAAACGAGGAAGCGGAGAAGATCATAGCCGAGGCAAAAAAGAAATCGGAAGAAATCGTGAAATCGGCACATAAGGAAGCCGAGAAAATGCAGAAGGAAGCCAGACAAAAAGCGGAAGAGCTCAGGAAAAATACCGAATCGGAACTTCGCATCGCCTTCCGGCAGGCCATGAGTGCCCTGAAGCAGGAAATCGAAAAAATGATTCTCACCCGGACGGTGGACGAGCCCGTAGAGGAAGCTTTCCGGAGCGGGGAATTTGTGAACCGGCTGATCATTACCATGGCAGAAAAATGGGATCCGGAACAATCGGAAAACGGACTGATAGTGCTGGTTCCGGAAGAAAAGCAGAAGGAAACCGAAAAGTATCTGAAGGAAAACGTACCTCAGTTACTCAAAAAAGGACTGAAAATTCAACCCTCTTCTTCTCTGATGAACGGATTTGAAATCAAACCAGAAAAGGCAGGATTCAAAATCAGCATTACCGATAAAGATCTGGAAGCCTATCTCAGGGAATACTTCCGTCCCGGACTTAGAAAAATGCTGTTTGAAGGAGAAAACGGTCAGGATGGATAGATTTTATCACTGTTTGATTGCGGGATTGCCTGATCTTGAATTGAATGCAGGCAAAGGAGTTCCCAAACTGAAAAAGTTCAGGAAAGAACTTCGTGCTATCCTGCATCCCGCTGATTATTACCTGGTTTCACTTCTCTTTTATCCGTATGATCATCTGAACCTTCTCCGGTTCCTTTACGGCGATGAAGAAGAACCCTTTCATCCGCTGGGGAATTTTTCCGATGAGGATTTTGCCGAGCAAAAAGCCAGGTGGCAGTCCATTCTCGAAGAGGAAGACGTGTTGCCGGGATACATGGCGGAAGCCATGGTATATTTCCTGGAACAGGAAGAAAAACCCGGCCGCCTGTGGATGGAAAAACAGCTGACCGAGGGATATTACCATACCCTGATCCATGCCGGCAATGAATTTCTTGCCGAATGGGCAGTGTATGAAAGAGACATGAACAATCTGCTGACCGCCCTGAATGCCCGGTTCCCCTATCCGGAAGACGGGTTGCAACTGATCGGCGAAGGTGAGGTGAAGGAAGTACTCGAAAAACAGATTGAGCAGGGCAAGGAAATCCCCCTTCCTCCCGATCCCGAATATGCCAAGGAGATTCTGGAGCGGGCTTCATCCCTGTCATACGATGAACGGGAATGGGAAATGGATTTGTGGAAGTGGAAAACACTGGAAGACATGATGTTCTTCTATTATTTTACCATCGAAAGGATTCTGGGATATGTGATTATGCTGAAAATGGTTATCCGCTGGCAGCAGCTGGATGCTGCCAGCGGCAAGGAAAGGGTTGGCAAACTGATTGAAGGTCTGAGGCGGGAAGCCAAGAAAAAAATGAGCCGGTAATCACCCACAGGCGCTGGCTGGAATATGAAAATCTGAAACAAGAATATGAAAGAAAAGAGTAAAGAAGCAAACGTCCATACCACCGGAAAAGTATTCGGCATTGTAGCCAACCTGGTGATTGTCCATACCGACGGTCCAGTGTCTCAGAATGAGATATGCATGATCAGGCTGGGCGATACCCTGTTGATGGCCGAAGTGATCAAGGTGAGCGGGAAACAGGCCTTTGTGCAGGTGTTTGAAAGCACCCGGGGGTTGAAGCCGGGAGCCCCGGTGGAATTCATGGGGCATATGCTGGAAGTTACGCTGGGTCCGGGCCTGCTGTCGAAAAATTTCGACGGGCTGCAGAACGACCTGGACAAAATGACCGGTATCTTTCTGAAAAAGGGAGAATA
>DSCJ01000043.1 GCA_011049175.1 Bacteroidota bacterium
TTAATATCCAGAATAACTCTGCGAGTTATTTCCGGATATGTAACACTGATTTACATCATCAACATCTTTTAAAATCAATTAAGAAAAGACCAGGAATGGTCCTATGAATAGGTAGTATCTCTGGCCCCCTGTAAACACAAGCAGCGCAAAAAGAATGGCAAATCTTTTCATAGATCAGAGTTTTAGGTTAAGTAATAAGTTATGGAAAATTGTACACGAAATCAAATTTAATGAAAAATTCGATATAAACAAATGTTTTTCATAATGAAGAAATCCTGCCTGTGGCAACAGCGGCTCAAAGGGTATCGGCAGGAAATAAAGGGGGAGAAAATTTACTAAACTGAAAAATAAGAATTTAGCTACTTCTTACGGTGAATATAGCATTTTTGAATAGTAATTTACACTTTTTTAAGTGTATATTTTACTTTATTAAAGAATGGTTACGTTTTATTAATATGCAGGTTGACCGGTCATTTTTCCATGTTTTTCTCCACTGCCGCCAGGATTTCCCTTTCGGTATTTTCAGCCCTGTTATCTATTTCACGGCCTTTTTGAAGGCATTCCTTCACAAAATCCTCATCAATGCATCCGGATGCATTGATCCGCACATTGAGGAAAGCGCCGCGGATGCCCGCTCTGAGAGCCAGCGCCCCCACCCCGGCATCGGAAATGGAATTGGGATTCCCGGCCTTCGCCATGGCCCGACATACTTCCATTGCATCCAGGGCAGTTTCCATTACCTTCAGAGGGACCTGCATAGCTTTTTTTGTGGCGTTCTGAACCGCCCTTTCGCGTTCCGCTTTCTCTTCATCGGTTTTTTTCGGAAGGCCGTAAGCTTCCATCAAACTGTCAAAAGCGGCAGTATCTTCATCCACCAGACGGATCAGCTTTTCCTGATATTGCTTTCCCTTCACAGCCCAATCGGAAAATTCTTCCCAGCGGTCGTCCCATCCCCTTTTATGGGACGACAGGTTAGCCACCATGGTGCCCAGAGCGGCCCCCAGGGCACCCATACAGGCCGACACCGATCCACCTCCCGGTGCAGGCGATTCAGACGAGGTTTCATCGGCAAAATCTTCCACACTCATATCCACCAGGCGTTTCCCCGAAGGTGGATTCAGCACGTATTCGATGATCTTTTCCTCCGGTTTGAATGGATACAGGTCGTCCAGCCCGAGTGATTTGACGGCGATTTTGATAATCTCCTTTTCCGGCAGGCCGAGCGACCGCTTCTGCTTCCTTAAAAAATACTTTCCGGCATCGAGCAGGGCTTTCAGGGGAACCAGCCCCACAATCTCCGAACCGGTAACCCGCACCCCCCTGGCATCGGCCTTTTTGCATACTTCCTCAAAGGCCACATGAATGGGTGTAATGCTGATATTGGTAAGGTTCATCGATATCTGGGCAATGCCGTATTCTTCAATATACCACCCGATAGCCTTGACAGCTTTCAGCGTACCGGGGATCATCACGGGATTCCCTTGCTCATTGCGAATGATCTTCCCGGTAAGGGAACCCCCTTCTCTTTTCACTCGCCCTTTCTCACGCACATCAAAGGCAATGGCATTGGCACGCCGGGTGGAAGTGGTATTGAGATTGATATTGTATGCCACCAGGAAATCCCGGGCTCCGATCACGGTGGCGCCGCTTCTCGGAAGGAACTCGGCCGGACCGAAATCGGGTTTCCAGGCAGGATCGGTCAGTTTATCCTTCAGCCCTTCATACTCACCGGCACGTATGGAAGCCAGATTCCGGCGTTTCTCCTCAAAGGCAGCTTCCTCGTAACAGTATACGGGTATTCCCAGTTCTTTCCCCACCCTTTCGGCCAGCCTGCGGGCATATTCCACGGTTTCCTCCATACTGATGTTGGCTATCGGGACCAGGGGACATACATCGGTGGCCCCCATCCTCGGGTGCTCCCCGTGATGTTTGCTCATGTCGATCAGCTCCTTTGCCTTTTTGATGGCCTGAAACGCTGCCTCCACCACCCCTTCGGGCGAACCGGCAAAGGTTACCACCGTCCGGTTGGTAGCTTTCCCGGGATCCACATTCAACAGTTTTACACCTTCCACCTGTTCCATTTCGCCGGTGATCCTGTCAATGATCCCCATATCCAGGCCTTCACTGAAATTCGGTACGCATTCGATCAATTTTTCCATCTATATACTTTTTATAAACCACAAAGGACACAAAGGATTTTTTGCTTATAAAATAACTCTTCTTATTCCTGATTTTAGATGTAACACAATAAAATTAACGAGCAATCCAAGTCGGCATCCAGACAACTTCAGATATGTCAAAACCTGCGCAAGGTGTATATCATTTAATGAATCCACAGACTTTACCTCAACAACAACCCTGTTCTCCACCAGAAGATCAACCCTGTAACCAGCTTCAAGCTTGATAGTTTTATATATCAGAGGCAGAACCTTCTGTTTTTCAACAAATAATCCGGATTCAATCAATTCAAAGAATAAGCATTCCTCATAAGAACTCTCAAGGAGTCCCGGTCCCAATTCTGAATGAACACGAAAGGCTGCATCAAGAACCTTCTTGAAAACCTTTTCACTCCTTTCTTCTACTTCGTGTCCTTTGTGCATCCCTTTGTGTCCTTTGTGGTTAGATTAAATTACCATTAAGCCAGACCGATTCGACAAGGTTGCTGCCGTAGGCGTAGGGCAGGAATTCATAGCCTGGTACAGGAACGGTAAGGATCAGGTTTGCCTTTTTCCCCCGGGTAATTGAACCCGTCTCTTTCTCTACCCCCATGGCACCGGCTCCGTTAATGGTCACGGCATAAATGGCCTCTTCAGGAAGCATTTTCATCTGAATACAACCCAGGGACATAATCAATTTCATATTACCGGAAGGAGATGACCCGGGATTGTAATCAGATGCCAGAGCCACCGGCAGGCCGGCATCGATCATTTTCCTGGCCGGGGCATAGGGCATACCCAGGAAAAACGAAGCCCCCGGAAGCAGGGTGGGCATGGTACGGCTCTTTAACAGGGCCTGTATCTCTTCCTCTCCGGTATACTCCAGGTGATCGACTGAAAACGCGCCGAATTTCACACCGGTTTGTATGCCTCCCGAATAATCCAGCTCATTGGCATGTATTTTGGGAACCATGCCGTACCGCGCTCCGGCTTCCAGTATCCGTGCGGTCTGTCCGGGAGTAAAAAAACCCCGGTCGCAGAACACATCAATGTGATCGGCCAGATTTTCACGACCTACGGCCGGGATCATTTCCTTCACCACCAGATCGACATATCTGTCGGGATCGCTCCTGTATTCCATCGGAATGGAATGGGCACCCAGGAAAGTCGACTTTACGTTCATGGGCACCGATTCCCTGATCCGGCGAATCACCCTAAGCATTTTCAACTCCGCCTCCAGGGTAAGCCCGTATCCGCTTTTGATCTCCACAGAGCCGGTTCCCAGCGACATGATCTCATGCACCCTTATCATGGATTGCTCAAAAAGCTCATCTTCGGATGTTTGCTGCAACAACAAAGCGGAATTCAGAATTCCGCCTCCGCGCCGGGCAATCTCCCCGTACGACAATCCCCTGATCTTATCCACATACTCTTTTTCCCGGCTTCCTGCATAAACAATGTGTGTATGCGAATCGCAGAATGCAGGCATCAGCAGCCGGCCGTGGGCTTCCACCACCTTCGTCCCGGCCGGGGGACCGGGACAATCCTTCATAGATCCGAAATCATGGATCACCCCGTTCTTTATTTCCAGCCAGGCATTCTCCATCACCTGCAATTCCTGCATATTTTCCCCCTCAACCCGGGATATTCCCTCATCCAGAACCGGGAATAACTGTTTGATATGGCGGAACAATACCTGTTTTTCTTCCATCATGCGCCGAAGTTAATAAAGAAAAAAAGAACCGGCAATCTACCCTGCCCTAAAACAAGTTCTCCATGAAAACATTTACATGTACGGAACCAGCAGAAAATCAGTGTTGCAGAGCAGGGCATTCAAGTCCTTTTCCTGCTTCCCAGCCTTTACACTTCATCTCTTCTCCACTTTTTTCTATATTTGGGCAACCAACCTATAATCACATGTCATGCTAACCACTCTGGTACTTGTACTGGTATTCCTTGGCGTTCCGGCCCTGCTGTTGTATCTGTGCCACCGTTTTCCCATACTCGATAAGCTGGGGGCGGTGGTTCTGGCGTATGTACTGGGACTGATCATCGGCAATACGGGGATCCTTCCCGGTGACAGTATGAAGATCCTCGATCCCCTGTCGCAGTTCAGTATTCCCATTGCCTTTCCCCTGTTGCTGTTCTCCCTCGAAATACGGAATTTTTTCACCGTAGCGGGTAAAACCCTGGTCTCCATGTTCATTGCGCTGTTTTCCATTGTGGCAATGGTGGTTCTGGGATATTATTTATTCGGAAATCATGTTCCCGAAAACTGGAAAGTATCGGGAATGCTGATCGGGGTATATACCGGAGGCACACCCAATCTGGCATCCATCTGTACCGCCCTTCAGGTGACCAATGAAACCTACCTGCTGACCCACACCTATGATATTGTGCTGGGAGCACTTTATTTCATCTTTCTGCTGACCATTGCCCAGCGGGTGCTGCATGTTTTTCTGCCGCCGCATATCAACCGGAGGCTCAAACCACATTTTGGCCAGATGGTGAAAGATGCAGAAGGCATTGACCAATACGGGGGTATGTTCTCAAAAGAATATTTCCTTCCCCTGCTGGGAGCATTTGGTCTGGCTCTGCTGATTTTTGCCATGGGGGGAGGACTCAGCCTGCTGGTACCCGAAAGCGCCCAGATGGTGGTTGTGATCCTGTTCATTACCACAGGAGGGATTATTTTCTCGCTGGTTCCCGGAATACACAATATTCAGAAAACCTTTCAGCTGGGCATGTACTTCGTGGTGGTATTCTGTTTTGCCGTGTCGGCCATGGCCGATCTGTCGGAAATGATCAACATTGAATTCCTCTATCTTTTCCTGTATGTGGCGCTTGCCTATTTCGGCACGTTGATACTGCACGTGGGTCTTTCGGCCATATTCCGGATCGATGCCGACACCACCCTCATTACTTCCACCGCCCTGCTGTATTCTCCGCCTTTTGTGCCCGTAGTTGCCAATACCCTGAAAAACAAGGATGTCATCGTTCCGGGGATCACCGTTGGGGTAGTAGGATATGCTATCGGGAACTATCTGGGGGTTGCTATCGGGTATTTTCTGCAGGGAATTTGAATGCCGGAGAAAAACAGAATCCTTTCATTTGAAAAATTCATTTATATTTATTCCGGCTAACTACAACATCCGACCATGAAAACATCACTCTCCATTTTGCTTTTATTCACTTGCCTGGCACAGCAAAGTATCGGTCAGGAAGAAGAAATCAAAACCGGCTGGAATTTCGGGGCCCTCCCCACCATTGCCTTTGACTCGGATCTGGGATTTCAGTACGGAGGACTCATCAACCTGTATCATTACGGCGACGGCAGCCGGTACCCGAAATACAACCATTCGCTTTACCTGGAAATTTCCCGGTTCACCCGGGGAAGCGGCATTAATCGTTTGTTTTATGATTCCGACCAGTTGCTGAAAGGTATCCGTACCACGTTCGACCTGAGTTATGTTACCGATCCGAAAATGGATTTTTTCGGGTTCAACGGATATGAAACGGTATATAACCCCGCATTTACCGACGTAGAACATCCGGAATATGTTTCCAGGGTGTTTTATGCCTTTGACCGGAAAATGTTCAGGGTAAAAGCAGACCTGCAGGGCAGGTTGTCGGGAAACAGCCTCCGCTGGGTTACCGGACTGGCCAGTTACCATTTCCAGACAGGGGTGGTGGACAAGGAAAAGTATGAACTTCCGGATGCCGAAACATTGTATGAAAAATATATAAACTGGGGCATTATCGGCGATGATGAAAAAGACGGGGGATGGGTCAATTACCTCAAAGCCGGCCTCTCATATGATACCCGTGATAACGAGCCCAATCCCATGAAAGGCATATGGACCGAAGCCGTGATCCAGACCGCTCCCGGTTTCCTGGGTAACGGGGATTTCGGGCATACCAAGATCGCCATCACCCACCGCCAGTATTTTACCCTCATCAAAAAAGATCTGTCCCTGGCATACCGCATTGCCTGGCAGCAAACCCTGGGCGACGGAAGGGTGCCCTTCTACGCCCAGCCGCTGGTCATCACCTCATTCCTGAAGGGGACCACCTCGCAGGGACTGGGCGGTTCGAAAACCATCAGGGGTATTCTTCGACACCGGGTGGTAGGCGATGGTTTTGTATACGGGAATGTGGAACTGAGGTGGAAATTCGTGCGTTTTCGGTTCATTAATCAGAATTTTTACCTGGCCCTCAACCCGTTCTGGGATTTCGGCATTATTACCGATCCGGTGAATGTGGACTTCAGCAGCTTCGATTACGGCACGGAATTTACCGAAGAAGATTTTTTCACAGGTGAAAAAGACCGCCTGCACAATTCGGTGGGAACCGGATTGAAGATCGCCATGAACCAGAACTTTATCGTTTCCGTTGATTTCGGAAAAGCACTGGATGAACAGGACGGGAATACCGGGCTATATATCGGGCTGAATTTCCTGTTTTAATGAACGTTGATTCACCGAGCAGGAGAGTCGGAGAACCACTGGGCAACTTTATTTGTTCTGTATCCAATCAGGAGGAAGAAACTGCATCCTCAATTTCGCAAGTCGATCTAATACCATCAAAAAATATGTCTTAACAGGTATGTTTATTAGAAACATATCTTTTCCCCGGACTACCTGAAAAGGATTGACCTCTGAGGGTTTTTTGCATGCTTTTTTACCCTCAAAAAAGCATGTCGCTTCGTTTCGGGAACGGAGCGAAACCGTGGCCGGTGGGATGAATATATCAAGTTCCTTCAAACAGGCCCATGCCAAAAGTGTCTCGATAAATTGGCTGATTCTTCTTTTCCACAAACAAGCAGCTCCTACGAAGCTATGTTCCGGGATTTCCACGTAAATATTCAAAAGGACTGGCCTCTGAGGGTTTTATGCGAAAAACAAGGCGGGGGAAAAGGCGTCATGGCCTGTGCAGCGATCCTGTCTGAGTCCCTAACAAGCACAGCGCCGTCAGGGACGAGTTTGGATCGCGGCAGGCTTTCCCCCGCCGTAGTTTTTCCATAAACGCATCAGCAGACAAAGGGTTTTTTGCATGCTTTTTTGAGGGCAAAAAAGCATGTCGCTCCGTTTAGGGAACGGAGCGAAAAAATGGCCGGTGGGATGAAACTATCAAAAAGTAAGTGGCAATAGCGAATTTTTATTCTACCTGACAGGTGATGGTTTTTATCTGTAATTGATTGAATAACTGTATTATATTAAATCTTTTAATAAAGACTTGCGAATTTGAGAACGCAAGTATCTACGTAGTTATCAACGTTGACAACTACGTAGTTAAATGTTTTTCCTGAACCTGCCTGATTGCCAATTCTGTCCCTCTGCCTTTTCAATCGCACTCCTCAAAACTCTTTTCGTATTGTGAGATAGCGCGCTGGCTCATGGCCATGCTGGAAAATCCGCCGTCGTGATACAGGTTTTGCATGGTTACCTTTCGGGTCAGGTCGGAGAAGAGTGTCACCACGTATCCGGCACATTCTTCAGCCGTGGCATTTCCCAGCGGTGACATCCGTTCCGTAAAATCAAAAAGGGATTCGATTCCCTTGATCCCGCTGCCGGCGGTTGTCATGGTTGGCGACTGTGAAACGGTATTGATCCGGATCTTTTTATCCCGGCCGTATATGTAGCCGAAGCTCCTGGCTATAGATTCCAGCAGAGCCTTGGCATCGGCCATATCGTTATATCCCACCAGGGTGCGCTGTGCGGCAATATAGGTCAGTGCCACCACCGACCCCCACTCATTGATGGCATCGTGTTTCCTGGCCATCAGCAGGATTTTGTGGAAAGAAAGGGCGGAAATGTCGAGCGTTTTCAGAAAAAAATCGTAGCTCAGGTTGTCATAAGGCAGTCCCTTCCTCACATTGGGCGACATGCCAATGGAATGCAGGATAAAATCCACTTTCCCTCCCAGCATTTCCATGGATTTCAGAATCACGTTCTCAACATCCTGGTTCGATGTGGCATCGGCCGGAAGCACCTTTGCCCCGGTTTTTTCAGCCAGTTCGTTCAGGGTCCCGAGACGCAGAGCCACGGGTGTATTGGACAGGGTAAATACGGCGCCTTCCTCATATGCCCGTTCGGCTACTTTCCAGGCAATGGATTTGTCATTCAGGGCACCGAAAATGATCCCTTTTTTTCCATTCAACAGGTTGTAAGCCATGATATCAAATTTTGTGAGATTTTGAAAGCAAATATACGAATAATTGTATTCAGGAATTACGGGTCTGAAATGATTATTTACAGGGAAAAATGATCAATTGCGCAGCAGGATGCGGGCATTTTCATAGGCTGCCGGGGTTACTTCCTCCCCGCTCAGCATTTTGGCAATTTCCTGTATACGTTCTTCCTCATTCAGCAGCTTGATGTGGGTAACGGTTCTGTCGGCTGTATCCGTCTTGTAAACAAGATAATGATGCTTCCCTTTCCCTGCGATCTGTGGCAAGTGGGTTATGTTGATCACCTGGAGGTGTTCGGCCATCCGGCGCAGAATATTCCCCACCTTGTCGGCAATTTCGCCGCTGACCCCTGCATCCACTTCATCGAATATCACCGTGGGCAGGGAAGAAGAGCGGGTAATGAGAGATTTCAGGCTGAGCATCACCCTGGACAGTTCCCCCCCTGAAGCTACCCGGGAAATATCCATCAGCGCTCCCTGTTTGTTGGCCGAGAAAAGGAAGGTCACCCTGTCTTTCCCTGACGGCTGAAAATCTTCCTCTTCTTCCAGTTCCACAGCAAACCGGGCATGTGGAATGGCCAGTTCCTTCAACAGGCCGGTGATCTCCTTTTCCAGTTCAGGAATGATTCCCCTGCGCCTTGCGGTCAGTTCACCGGCTGTTTTTTCCAGTTTTTCATGACAGGCCTCAAAATATTTTTTCGCTTCTTCCAGGCGGAAATCGAAAGAATCGATCTCATCGATCTGCTTTTTCAGATCATTTTTGATCCGTATCAGTTCACCTACTGTAGAGACTTTGTGTTTCTGCTGGAGAGAATAGATCAGGTCGATGCGTTCCTGCACCACCACGATACGGCGTGGGTCATATTCCACCGTATTCCCCAGTCTTTCCAGTTCTTCGGAAAGATCCTTCATTTCAAGATAAGCCGATTCCACCCGTTTTTCCAGTTCGGAAGCAGGAGAATAGAATGCAGAAATACGGGTCAGCAGGGATTGAACTTCCCTCATTCGGCCCAGTACATCCCCTTCCTCCCCTGCCAGAAGGTAGTACGACTTCAACAGATTTTCCCTGATCTCTTCAGCATGGCTGAGGGTTTCGAGTTCCTCTTCCAGTTCATTCTGTTCACCTTCCACCAGGCCTGCTTTTTCGAGCTGATCATACTGAAAGCCGATATAATCAAGATCTGCAGTGGCTTTTTCCGACCGGTTCTTCAGCGACTCGTACTCATGCCGCGCAACCAGGTATTCTTCATATTCGGTTTCATACCTTTGCAACAGATCATAATGCCTGCCGAAAGCATCCAGCACCTCGAGCTGAAACCGGTTATCCCCCAGCATCAGGTTCTGGTGCTGGGAATGGATATCCACCAGCTGCTGGCCCAGTTCTTTTAATACCTGCAGTCCCACAGGCGTATCATTCACAAAAGCCCTGGATTTTCCCTGGTGATTTATCTCACGCCGGATGATTACGGTATCATCATAATCCAGTTCATTTTCTCTAAAGAAAGTATTTAGTCCGTAAGGCTTGATGAAAAAGCTTCCCTCCACCACGCATTTCTTCTCCCGGTCATATAATACGGATGTATCGGCTCTCTGACCCAGGATCAGGGAAAGAGCTCCCATCAGGATGGATTTTCCGGCGCCGGTTTCACCGGAGATGATCGACAGTCCTGAATCGAAACTGATCTCCAGGTGTTGTATCAGCGCATAATTTTGAACCAGCAGACTCTTGAGCATACCCTAAAAAATATTCTTCAGCCAGAGGATAAAACTACAAATAAATCCCGAATTGGGAACCGGATATCAGAGGGTTTCGGGATTCAGCATGGTATCGTATTTCCCTGTATTGGAGGGGTCTATCTCAGTGAGGATTTCATGCACCCGGCGGCGCTCATCAGGCGGTGATTCCACAGCCCGGAAAATATTGACAATTTCATCGGTTTTTGCATCCAACACTATCTGAAGAAGGTACATGTAAGGATCGGGCTGTTCCCGGTATACCTCTCTCAGCAGCCTGAATGCTTCTGCAATGTTGGCCCGACCCTGGCCGGTCTGTTCACTCATCATATCCAGACCGTGCCGGTGGTAACGGTAGTTGAACTCCCTTACGGGCCTGTATTTATCGTCGAGCAGGTTGTGCACCAACCAGTAACGGTTCCTGTAGCTGCTTCCTTCATAGGGTTTCCAGCCGGGTTCTGTCGCATTCTGGGCATTATCCACAATTTTCTGCGCTTTTTCAAAGTATTCCGTTCCCCCGTACAGACTATACGAATCATAGTCAAATCCCATGATAATATAAGTATAATAGGCAAGCAGAGAGGTAAGGTTGGAGCGGTGGACCGTTTCATTGAATTCCAGGGGTTCATTTTCCACATATCTGAACCGCACATTATCGTCGCGGATGTTCAGCAATACCGAGTTATAGGTACTGTTGAACACCGGCCGGCGTGCCTGTACCTGTATGCTTCCCCTGAATTCGTCGGAAGAAATGGGTTCGGACAGATTGATCAGCACGTTGCATTCGATGCGTTCATTATAGCTGTATACATGCCGGGTCCAGTTCCGGTTATTCATAAACTCATACACCGATTCCTGCAGGGTCTCGAAAATGCTCCGGTTGGTTCCCTGTATCTGCTGGGAGATAACCTGCACATTGCAGTTCAGTTCCTGGGCTCCGGTATGCAGAGGCATGAAAAAATGGAACGCAAATACCGCGATCATGTAACGGAACAGATATTTCTTCAGGAAGATCTTCATCTTTCTTCTTGTTGAGCAATCCACCAAGAAATTTTTTCCATAATATCGCCGGCGATCCCTGTCTTGAGTTTCAAACCGGTTTGGGTCACATGCCCCAGGCGGTCTATGATGGTAACCCGGTTGGTATCGTAGCCGAAACCGGCACCTTTTTCGGCCAGTGAATTCAGCACAATGATATCGAGGTTTTTCTTAGTCAGTTTCTCTCTGGCATGTTCCCTTTTATTTTCCGTCTCGAGGGCAAAACCAACCAGCACCTGTCCCGGTTTTTTCTTTCTTCCGATGGCCGCCGCAATGTCCACTGTGGGTTTCAGCCTGATTACCAGGGAGTCTTTACCCCGTTTGATTTTCCCCCGTACCGGTTCCTCTGGCGTAAAATCGCTAACAGCCGCTGCCAGGATAATGATATCCGCCTCTTCCGATCCGGCCAGGGTCTTTTCGTACATTTCGGCAGCCGATTCCACTCTGATGACAGAAACGGAAGGATGGGCAATTTGTTGTGAAACGGGTCCGAGAACCAGGGTAACATGGGCGCCGGCTTCTGCAGCCACACGGGCCAGAGCCACTCCCATTTTCCCCGATGAGCGGTTTCCAATGAAGCGGACCGCATCAATCACCTCATAAGTAGGACCCGCATTAATCAGGATTTTTTTCCCCCGGAGGATCCGGAAGGACTTTTTTTTTTGAAGTATTCCGCCACTTCCTTCATGATTTTTTCCGGCTCCTCCATCCGGCCTTTTCCTGTAAGCCCGCTGGCAAGCGGTCCGGTTTCCGGTTCCAGAATCCTTACTCCCATCGATTCCAGTGCGGAAAGGTTTTTCTGAGTGGCAGGATGGCGGTACATATCCATATCCATGGCAGGTACCACCCATACAGGACACCTAGCGGAAAGAAAAACGGTAAGAAGCAGATTGTCGGCAATACCGGTGGCCATCTTGGCCATGGTATTGGCCGAAGCGGGGGCAATAAGGAACAGGTCGGCCCAGAGGCCCAGCTCAACATGATTGTTCCATGATCCGTCGTCGGGATCGGAAAAATTGATCATCACCGGTTTTCCCGAAAGAGTAGACAGGGTAAGCGGGGTAATGAAATCACAGGCCATCGGGGTCATGACCACCTGTACTTCCGCCCCTTCCCTGACCAGTAATCTGACAAGAAAAGCGGCTTTGTAGGCGGCAATGCTGCCTGTCAGGCCCAGTATGATTTTTTTCCCCTTCAACATGGGAATGGCGTGGAATTATGAAGCAGGAGCTTCTTCTTCGGTTTCTTCGGGTTCTGCCCGCCTCCAGTAAATTTCCCCGTCCACGTATTCCTGCAGTGCAACCAGCGTGGGCTTGGGAAGTCTTTCATAAAACCTGGATATTTCGATCTGTTCACGGTTCTCGAAAACCTCTTCGAGGTTATCGGTATAATACGCAAACTCTTCCAGCTTACGGTTCAACTCCTGCTTGAGTTCCTGTGCAATCTGATTGGCTCTTTTGGCCACCACCATCACGGTTTCATAAATATTCCCCGTGGGTTTTTCCAGTTCATTGATGTTCCGGGTAATGGTGGTAACAGGCGCTTTTGATTTCTTATAATCTATCATCTGTTCAGGTAATAAATGTTTTTTGGTTTCAATTCGTTATTTACCGGATATTTTTCGTAATCTCCCTACCGGCATCAGGTCCGGCACCACCGGTATGGCTTCTCGAATCAGTAAATATTTTCCGGGCTTCCTGCAGGTATTTGCTTTCGGGAAACTCCGAAACAAATGAATAATATTCGTCTATGGTATCCTGGTAACGTTCCTGCTGTTTTTCCGGCACCGAGTTCTCGGCCAGCAGATATTTCGATTTCAGCAATAAAAACATCTGATCTTCCCTGTATTTCGATTCCGGATAATCATTCAAACTGTTCGTTAACGCAACAATGGCGGAATTATAATACCCCAGGTCGAAATACAGTTTGGCGCTGTTAAACGATTTTTCCACCAGTTTGTCTTCCAGCTCCTTAATAAGCTGACGGCACAGAGGAACGCGTTCACTGTCGGGATACCGCCTCATATACAGGGTAAAGGCATCAATGGCGTTATAGGTATTCGTCTGATCGAGGGAAGGACGCGGACTCAACAGGTAATCACAGTAAGCAGCCAGGTATTCGGCTTCCTCGCGATGTTGACTGTTTGGGAAAGTCCGGACAAAAGTACGGAAATAATGCCCGGCCAGAATATAATCTTTCATCCGGTAATAGCTCATGGCATGATAAAAATCGAGCGTTTCGGCCTTCTCCGTCCCCCTGAAAACGGGAATGATCTGCTCGAAAACAGTTGCCGCCCTGGTATACTTGCCTTCCTGAAAATATTCCATCCCTTTCTCGTATTTTACATTCGGGTCGGGATTCTTCAGCACCTTTTCATACTCGCTGCATGCCCAGCCCATCAGCAGGATCAGCAGGAAAAGGAAAGACAGATTATTATGTGGCGTATATTTTCTCATAAAAACAGTGTTGCAAAAGTACACTTTTCATTGAAATAAATAAAGGGTTCTGTCCATATTATGAAATGAACGACTGTGGTTAATTTTTATTTTTGCATTGCGGTTATTTTGAAAACCGCTACTTTTGTCCCTTAAACAAACCAAAAACTTCACACCGTGGATCTTTTTGAAAAAATCAGCAGGCGTAAAGGAGCGTTGGGTCAATACCGGAAAGACGCTCATGGATATTTCACGTTTCCGAAACTGGAGGGCGAAATCGGCCCTCACATGGTTTTCAGAGGAAAGAAAGTGCTTAACTGGAGTTTGAATAATTATATCGGCCTGGCTAACCATCCTGAAGTCAGGAAAGCCGATGCCGAAGCAGCCAGGGACTGGGGTCTTGCCTACCCCATGGGAGCCAGAATGATGTCGGGTCAGACATCCAGACACGAGGAGCTGGAGCAGAAGCTGGCTGAATTTGTTGGAAAGCCCTCGGCCTACCTGTTGAACTATGGCTATCAGGGGATGCTGTCGATTATTGATGCCCTGGTTGACCGTAATGATGTGATTGTTTACGATTCCGATTCACATGCCTGTATCATGGACGGGCTCAGGCTTCATTTCGGAAAACGGTTTGTTTACCCGCATAATAATATGGAGAACCTGGAAAAGCAACTGGAAAGGGCCAACAGACTCACAGAAAAAACAGGGGGAGCCATTCTGGTAATTACCGAGGGCGTTTTCGGAATGGTGGGTGATCTCGGAAAACTCGACCAGATTGTCGAAAAGAAGAAGCGTTTTCATTTCACATTGCTGGTAGATGATGCCCACGGCTTTGGAACCATGGGCTCCACGGGTGCGGGAACCGGCGAGCATTTCGGCGTACAGGACCAGGTTGACCTGTATTTTTCCACCTTTGCAAAATCCATGGCAGGCATTGGGGCTTTTGTAGCAGGACCGGAACCTGTGATCCAGTATCTGATGTATGAAATGCGTTCCCAGATATTTGCCAAGTCGCTGCCCATGCCCATGGTGATCGGTGCACTGAAACGGCTGGAGTTGCTGAAAACCGAACCGGCGCTGAGGGAAAACCTTTGGAAAATTGTCAGGGCGCTGCAGGACGGACTGAAAAAGAGCGGGCTGAACATCGGCAGTTGTGAATCACCCGTAACTCCGGTTTTTCTGAATGGAACGCCGGAGGAAGCCTCCAACGTGATCCTGGACCTTCGCGAGAATTACAGCCTGTTCTGTTCGGGAGTGATTTATCCGGTGGTACCCCGGGGAATTATTCTGTTGCGCCTGATCCCCACAGCAGCACATACCATGGAGGATGTGGAATATACGGTAAAAGCCTTTTCCGAAGTACAGAAGAAGCTGGCGGCTGGCAAATATTCCAGGGAAAAGATGGCACAGATCTGAGGCATCCGCCTGCGCAGAACGGGGCCCTCATTTCCTTTCATCCGATCCGGGAACCCCGGTCAGGATTCCTGTTCACCAAGAAAACGTTCGGCATCTATGGCAGCCATACAGCCTGATCCCGCTGCCGTAACAGCCTGGCGGTAAATCCTGTCCTGTACATCACCACAGGCAAACACTCCGTGGATGTTGGTCCGGGTGGTTCCGGGCTGTGTTTTGATGTACCCGGTTTCATCCAGTTCCAGATAGTCTTTGAAAATACCCGAATTGGGTGTATGCCCAATGGCCAGAAAGAAACCGTCAATTTTAATACGCACTTCCTCTTCTTCCGGAGTTCCTTTCTTTTTTACCAGAACGGCTCCCTCGACCACCCCGTCACCGAACAGGTCTATCGCGTTATGTTCGAAAAGCACTTCTATATTGTGCGTTTTGAATACTCTTTCCTGCATGATCTTCGATGCCCGAAGGTGGTCCTTCCTCACGATCATGTACACCTTGCGGCACAGGTTCGACAGATAGAGGGCTTCCTCGCAGGCGGAATCGCCGCCACCCACCACGGCTACATCCTTGCCCTTGTAAAAAAAGCCGTCACAGGTGGCGCAGGCCGAAACCCCGCTTCCGGCATATTTCTTTTCCGCTTCCAGTCCAAGGTATTTGGCTGTGGCTCCGGTAGCAATAATCAATACATCTGCCAGAATGACCTTTTTCTCGTCGATGGTCACTTTGAAAGGCCGCTGCGAAAGATCGGCTGAAGTAGCTATGCCAAAACGCACGTCGGTACCGAACCGTTGTGCCTGTTTCTTCAGGTCTTCCATCATTTCCGGGCCGGTAACACCTTCGGGATAGCCGGGGAAATTTTCCACCTCGGTGGTGGTGGTGAGCTGTCCTCCCGGCTCAATACCTTCATATACTACAGGCGACAGGTTGGCCCGGGCTGCATAAATGGCAGCCGTATAACCCGCAGGTCCCGAACCCAGGATCAGTGTGCGTACATGTTCCTCCTCCTGTGCCTTACTGGCAGGAACATTTTTTTCTTCCAGATCATCGAGTTTCTTGAATAATGCCATGTTAGTCAATGTATTATATTAGTTTATATATATTATTATATATTTAGAATATGCGATGTGATCAAATTTTGTTCCAAAGTTAAATTAACGGAAAATTTTGCAGATTTCAGCAGATGGTTTAATTTTGCATTCCCCGGAGCAAGCTGTTCTATTATGGAACGGATGATAACGGAGCATACTTCTGTAGTTCTTTCTTCATTCGGGGTGTGGCGCAGTTGGTCCCGAATTTGTGCAAAGCTCCGCTTTGCTTACAAATTCGAGGATCCTCGAAAAATAACGCAAATCGAAGATTTGCTATTTTTCGGGACTAGCGCACTTGCATGCATATGAGGTTCTTTGTTTACATACTGGAAGCGATTGAAAGCAAAAAGTATTACATTGGGCAAACCTGCAACCTTGAGCAGAGGGTAAGGACACATAACAGCGGCAGAGTGAA
>DSCJ01000119.1 GCA_011049175.1 Bacteroidota bacterium
CGATCAAATCAAAGAAAGCGAGAAGGTTAAATTATGGTTCTGGCTGTCATTAAGTGTTGTAAATGCACTTGCTGAATTGAAAAAATTAAAAATGTGCACACCATATATTAGTACATAGCCAGAAAACTACGTTGAAAACTACGTAGATTGCAACGTAGTAAATAATAGAATGACAACGAAATAAACATTTTATTGGAGAAAACCATAATGCATATTTCTGATTATACAATTATAAATTATGTGGGAATAATTAATGAATTATTTTCAAAAAATTGTTTTGCGAAATTGGAAGGAAACATTACTTTTGTTAATCATTTAACACCAACTGTCTGGGGAGTTGCTTCGGTGGCTCCGAGGACCCTAAAAATTCTGATCCGGAGGTAATCTGATGGAAAAGAGAATCGGCACAGCGATTATTCTGATACTGGATAAAGAAGTGGTTCAGGCACTGAACCGCATCCTTTCGCAACATGGTGAGATCATTATCGGACGACAGGGAATACCCCTGCGCGATACCCATGCCAGCATCATCTCCCTGGTGCTGGAAGGAACTACCGATGAAATAGGGTCCCTGACCGGACAGCTTGGCCGGCTTCACGGAGTGGAAGTCAAGTCAGTTGTACTTAAAAACCGGTTAAACCATGAAAAAATGTAATGCCATTGTAGTTCTTCTGCTGGGCATGAATATGCCGCTGGTGGCCCAGCAGGCCACAATCACCGGGCGGGTGATTCATGCAGACAATTCAAATCCTCTTCCGGCAGCGCACATTTCCCTGCAGGCTGCAACAGCCGGAGGAGCGGTGAATGTACGTCAGACCGTATCCTCAACTGCAGGATACTTTGAATTTGCCAATGTGCCGTATGGACGGGTGGTAATCGAAGCCAGTTATGTGGGTTTCGAACCGTTCCGGATGGAAATGCAGGTCGACAGGCAAAACGTGCGTGTGAACATGGCGCTGAAACCCCGGCAGGCCGAGCTGGGAGAAGTGGTGGTGACCAGCTTGCGGAAGACAAAACCCCTGCGTGAGTCGGTGTTGCCGTTTGCCGTGGTGCAGTCCGGTGAGATTGAAGCCCTGCCGTATCCTACCCTTCCGGAAATGATGAACGCACAGCCGGGTATCAACCTGGTGCGTGACGGAATATGGGCTACCAGCCTGAATATACGCGGGTTGGGAGAGAACAGGATCATTGCCATGGTTGACGGCAACCGGTTGGAAACTGCCACAGATCTGGCCGCCGCCCTGTCGCTGATTGATCCTGCCGATGTGGAAAGGGTAGAGGTGATCAAAGGAGCCGCCTCCTCGCTCTACGGTTCCGGATCGCTGGGAGGGGTGGTCAATATCATTACACGCAAAGCCGGGTATGCGGATGCATTTATCCTGAAAGGAGATATGACATCGGGATGGCAGTCGGTGAACGCCATGCATACGGGCAGACTACACCTTGAAGCCGGAAACCGTAAATGGCGGGCCTCCCTTTCGGGTAACCTGCGGGGAGCCGATGATACCCGGACACCCATTGGGGAACTGCCCAACAGCCAGTTCCATGACCGCAGCCTCATAGCCGATGCGGGAGTGATGCTTACCGATAAGCTGGAACTCAGTGCCGGGTTGCAACATATGTATGCGGGGGATGTGGGTATTCCCGGAGGGCTGGCATTTCCGGCAACAGCCGAAGCCACATACAAAAGAGCCATTCGTGACCTGTATTATCTTCAGCTGGCCGGTACTCCTGGCAGGATACTGGAAAACTGGTCGGTTAAGGCATTTTACCAGGATATTCTGAGGGATGTAACGGTACATCCAAATACTCCTCCGGTAGAAACCTCTACACGGATTATCACCCCGCTGTATTTTACTCCCTATGGTTTGCACCGTACCAGAGGCATCAGTTTTCAGAGCGAATGGAACCCGGGAGGGAATCATTCCCTGGTGGCCGGGGCCGATCTGTGGTCGCGGCATCTGTTTACCGACCGCACCAAATACATTCAGATCGAAATGCTGGACGAAGAGGGGGAAGTAACCGCTGTGAACCAGTTGGAGCGGGGAGAAGTACCCATTCCGGAATCCCGGTTTACCAGCGCCGGCGTGTTTTTCCATGATGAGATAAGCCTGCAGGATCGGCGGTTCAGCCTGCAGCTGGGAGGAAGGTTCGACGCAATATTCATCAGCAATGAGGAAGCCCGTGATCCCCTGTTTCTGGTTATGAACGGTACGCTGAACGAAACACCGCCCAATCAGCGCATCACTTTTCCGGAAGGAAAGGAAAACGACCTTTCCTGGAGTCTGAATGCAGGCATGCTGGTACATGTATCAGGCTCTTCCGATCTTACCGTTTCCCTGGCGCGTGCGTACCGGTCGGCTTCTCTTGAAGAAAGGTATAAGTACATCGACCTGGGGTCCATGGTCAGGGTGGGAGATCCTGCCCTGGAACCTGAAACCGGCTGGTCGGCCGACCTGGGATGGAGAACCTGGAACTCTACGCTGGAACTGGGTTTCAATGCGTTTCTGAACAGGGTGAATGGATTGATCACTGAAATGCCGGGAGAATATGTCTATAATGTATATACCGGTTCGGATACCTGGGTAAGCGATACCCTTCCTGCCCTGGTGAATACCAATATCGACCGAGGCCTGCTTACGGGATTCGATCTGAACTGGAAAGTGATGCCGGCAGGCAGGTTCTTTGCCGGAGGCTCGGCAGGTTTCGTTTATGCCCGGGATCTGGATACGGGCGATGCCCTGCCCCTGATACCTCCTTTCAATGGCAATCTGTTTGCCGGATACAGAATAGAAAAAGCAGGTCAGGTGACTGTCAAATCGGAATTTGCTGCCGACCAGTGCCGGATTGCTGACGGGGAACGTTCCACACCCGGGTATGCCGTCTATCATGCTTATGTTCAGACCGTACCGCTGGAACTGGGGCCTGCCTCCCTCAGATTGTATACAGGGGTGGAAAATATCACCGACCGGGTCTGGAGAAACCACCTGACCTCCAACCGGGGAACGGTGGATGTGGAACCCGGAAGGAATTTCTTTATCAGGCTCAGGATCGATTTCTGAGCCCCCTCCTGTGAGGAGTGGTGACAGGCTGTAGCGGGCTGGGGGTTCCCGTTGCAGCCTTTTTTGCATGTAACCGGCATGCTGAATAATAGGCGTAGCGGAAGGGTGTGGTGTATATTTTCTGTTATATTTGAGCTGAAGGGGTTATTTGGATGATCGGTGGATCGCCGGCCTCCGGATAATGCAAGAAAAAGAATACATTAAAAAAACAACAGCCATGACAGAAAAACAGAGCATCAGGATTGTCGGGGTTCTGATCACCGACAGAAAGAAAGCTGCCGTGAAGGTCCAGGAAACACTGACCCGGTACGGCTGTTCCATAAAAACCCGCCTGGGATTGCACGAGGCAACCGACGATTTGTGCAGCCCCAACGGCCTGATCCTGCTTGAGCTGACCGGGCCGGCAGGTGACATGGATTCCCTGGAGAAGGCCCTGAATGCCATTGATGGGGTGCATGTGCGTACCATGCAGTTCGATTGATCCCGGTCCCTTCTTTCAGCATCCTGAGCCGGCTGTAAGCCGCATGGAATGTTGTTTCTGGATCAGGGAGACTAACAGCGTAAGTCATAATCCTTCCGCATTTTTTTGGTCAACCGCCGGAAAAATGTTATTGTTGAGGGCAAAAACATGCACTGGATCGATGTTTCCATATTCGGAATTTACATGCTCCTGATGCTGAGCGTGGGATTATTCTTTCACTTCAGAAACAAGGATACGGATGATCTTTTTGTGGGCGGCAGAACGATGGGCAGCTGGCATGTGGGTTTGTCGGTGGTGGCTACCGATGTGGGTGGAGGTTTTTCCATCGGGCTGGGTGGCCTTGGGTTTATTATGGGCCTGTCGGGTTCGTGGATGCTGTTTACCGGTTTGCTTGGAGCCTGGATTAGTGCTGTGGTTCTGATCCCCCGGGTGAGCCGTCTTTCGAAAAAATGGGGATTCCTTACCTTTCCCCAGATGCTCCAAACCCTGTTCAGTCCCCGGGTGGCTCTGGTGGCAGGGATTATTTCAGCGATTGGATACATCGGTTTCACCAGTTCTCAGATCCTGGCCGGGGCCAAGCTGGCATCGGCGGCCTTTGTGAAGCTGGATATGCAGACCGCTCTCATCATCATGGGCGTGATTGCCGTGGTGTATACGTCCATGGGAGGGTTGAAAGCCGTGATTTATACCGATACCATTCAGTGGGCCCTGCTGATGAGCGGACTGATCCTGATTGGCATACCCATCGGCCTGAAAAGTGTTGGAGGTATGCAGGCGGTTAGGGAAACCCTGTCGGCCGATTTCCTGAAACTGAATAATCTCAGCTGGCAACAGATGTTGAACTGGCTGGTTACCATCCTGCCCATCTGGTTTGTGGGAATGACATTGTATCAGCGTATCTACTCTACCCGAACGCCCCGTCAGGCTCAGAAAGCCTGGTTTATTGCCGGATTGTTCGAATATCCGCTGATGTCGTTCATGGGAGTAACCCTGGGTCTTTTTGCCCGGGTGGGGGCCGAGAATGGCATGTTTGCCCCGCTGGGTTTTCCCGGTGTGGAAGGTATGGACGGGGAAATGGGCCTTCCGCTGCTGCTGAGAACGGTATTGCCTATAGGATTGATGGGACTGATGATGTCGGCCTATTTTTCAGCCATTATGTCGACAGCCGACAGTTGCCTGATGGCAGCCTCGGGGAATGTGCTGACCGATATCATGGGAGTGAAGGAAACAGGCAAACGCACGTTGAGGTACTCGCAGATACTGACCCTGGTGATCGGGGCCCTGGCCCTGTGGCTGGCCACCTCCATGGAAAACGTACTGGAACTGATGCTGTATTCCTATGCTTTTATGGTTTCGGGTCTTTTTATTCCGGTACTGGGGGGATTGTTTCTGAAAGGCAGCCCGCCTGCTGCTGCCCTCTGGTCGATGATGCTGGGAGGGGGTACTACCCTGGTGCTTATTGCCGGCAAAACTCCACTGCCCTGGGGGCTGGATGCGAATATTTTCGGGATCACGGTGTCTATGCTCACATTTGCCATTATTTACCTGGCACTGCGCAGGGGGAAGATCGGGGTGAAAGCTTCTCCTGTTGTGAACGATCAGGCATCATGACAGTTCCCTGCACACTGTTTTCGATGTTGCATTTATCTGGTGAAGTTCTTCCTCGCCCAGATCGATTCTCATGGCCTCGCTATGTGCCTGTATGTGTCCGGGCTTGCTTGCCCCGGGAATAGCTACAACGGTATCCCCGTGAAAACGGATGGTCCAGTGCAGGGCAATGGCTGCGGGTGTGGTGCCGTGATTTTCAGCAATCTCCTCCAGCAACCGGATGAGAGGGAGGGTTTTTTGCAGAGCCGGGCGGTGAAAAAGTTTGCGCCATTTTCGGTATCCGGTGAACCGGATTCTATCCGGATCCCGGTGGAATTTTCCGGTCAGTATGCCCTGTTCCAGTGGTGAATAGGCAATGAGGGTGATGCCCAGCTTCTTTGCCGTCTGAAGGATTCCGTTCTTCTCGATCTTGCGGTCAAGCAGGCTGTATTTTACCTGGTGAGAAGCCAGGGTCAGACCCATTTTCCGGAGGGTTTTATGGGCTCTTACCATCTGGTTTGCAGAAAAGTTACTGACTCCCACCGACCGGATCTTTCCCTGCTCGGCCAGCCTGGCCATAGCTTTCATTTCCGCTTCCACCGGAGAAAATCCAAAGGGCGTGTGCACCTGAAAAAGATCGATCCCGTATCCGTTCAGATGATGCAATCTGTCGTCCACGGTCCGGAGCATATTTTTTGCCCGGCGGAACAGTGGCCACCACTTGGTGGCGATGACCACATCATCCGGAGAAATGTTGTGTGTTTTCAGGGCCTTTGCCAGGGAAGCTTCCGAATGGCCCCTGCCATAAGCCTCGGCGGTGTCGAACCAGTTAATGCCTCCTTCCAGGGCATTTTTTACGATTTCATTGGTAATATCGGGTGGAATGGCTTTCCAGAAAGAACCGGCCATTCCTTTTCCCCCGGAGAACTGCCAGGTACCCAGTCCTACCGGAGTGATCCTGATCTCCGTTTTTCCCAGTGGTACAGTGCGTTGTTTCATACTCTCTCTTACCAACGCGTAAAGGGGAGAATTGTTCGTTACAGGCTGATCACATTTCCGAAAAATACGGCATTGGACAAAAGCCTGGCTGTTCCGTGCCATATACCCCTGAAGAGGATATTTTCATGAAATACCATGATATTCCCCCTTCCTAACTGCCTGAGGCTCACCACGGGGGTTTCCGCCAGGCGTTGCAGGTTCTCTTTTGAAACATACCCGCTCATCAGAGGATCATCGCAAAAATGCAGGGGTTCGGCCCAGGGAAAAGACCCCGGAACGGTCGCGGTTGCCCCTTCCTTAAAGACCGGGAGTACAGGCCGGCGGTATCCATAGAGCAGCGGATGAGACAGATCGGCCCGCGCCTGCAGGATGGAACCCGGGATGTTATTCAGGGTATATAATCTTGATCGTTCACTGTAGCTGTATTGCCGGGTGGTATCCCCTGCCGGAGGGGATTTGTATTCCATTCGGATCATTTTTTGTTCTGCCAGCCACCGGCCGGCCTGCCCGAAGGCGATCAGGGTGCCGCCGTTGCGTATCCAGCCGGCCAGGTTCTCGGCGAAACCGTTGTCGGCGTTACGATAGGATCCTTCAGGCAGAATGATGGTATTGTACCGGTTCAGGCCGGTTTGTCTTGCCTGGGCGATATCGACCAGGGTAAGCGGGACCTGATCACGCTGGTCGAAATGAAACCATATTTCTCCTGCTTGCTGGCTTCTGATACCTGCTCCCACCAGCATCATGACCGAGGGTTTTTCCAGCATCCGGAAAGAACTGCTGCCCAGATCGATTCCCTGAGGGGTGAGGCCGGTTTCGAGGGACAAAAAATCCACTCCTGTTTCCCGGGCCACCTGTTGAATCAGCTGGTAGATTTCATCGGGGTTCAGTGGCTGATCCTGCGTATGTACCATGATGCTTCCGTATCCGAATTCCCTGTCGGCTTGCCCGCTGCGAACCCTGAAAGGGGCTGTGGCCACCCGGGTTCGCAGGCCTGCTTCCTGCAGAATATACAGAGCGCGTGGAGCCCGGTCGTCATCCCAGGTAAAAAGGTAACCGTACCGGCTTTTTCCTCCTTCTACCTTTCCCCGGGGTAGATCCAGGCTGGTGACCGGTTCGCCCAGGAATCTGTTCAGATCCCTGGCGGTTCGCAGCTCGGCTACCGGCATATTGAAAGCCAGAGGCATGGTCCACGTGGAAATGTCGTAGAATGTGGTATCGCTGAATTCCGTAATCGTTTCGAACAAACCGCTTATCATCCGGTACTGTTCCTGTTCCGTGGGAACAACATAGGCATGGCCCGGGGTGAACACCTGTTTGCCGGCACGTACTTCCTCCTTCAGGCCGTATACCCTGATCTGATGCCGAAGCAGCAGGTCGATGAACTGGGCGGTGCGGGTGGGGTTGTACGGGTCACCTACAATACGGGCTTTTATTGGGTCCCGGCGGGCCAGATCGAGTGCTTCCCTTGAGAACCGGTACTGGTGATCCAGTAATTCATTTCTCATTTCATGGGCAGCCCGCAGGGTAGACAGGGTGACAGTGAATTGATTGCGGATGGCAAAGGCAAGGGGCTTGAGACCGTAACCGGTTTCTCTCCAGGTTCCCCGGAATCCGGCCTGTTCGAACAGGATGCCGACCGACCCGTTGACATCGGGGTAGGAAGATCCTTTCCCATAATAAAAATCGTCAAACACTTCTTCCGAATAATACAAAGAGCCGATGCTGTCGAGGGCCCGGGCGTGCCAGGCAGCGATCATCCGGGTGAGTTCTTCGTTTTCTGCCGGTGCGACGGGATGGTTCCTCCCCGGCACACCGGGCTGGAAAAAGAAGGTCGAACCGGCACCCATCTCATGGTGGTCGGTTACCACATTGGGTTTCCACCGGTGGAACTGTTCCACCCGGCCTCTGGATTCGGGATGCACCAGCAACAGGTAATCGCGGTTCAGGTCAAACCAGTAATGGTTGGTTCGTCCGCCGGGCCAGGCTTCACGAAACTGGCGGGAAGCCGGGTCGGGCGAGGGTACAAGGCTGTGGTGCATGTTGACCCATGTGGTGTGGCGTGTGAATCCGTCGGGATTGAGGCAGGGATCCACCAGGATCACGGTATTATCGAGCAGTTCCCTGATCTGTCGACTTTCATTCGCGGCCAGGTAATAGGCCGTCAGCATGGCGGCATGAGAGGCGCTCGATTCGTTTCCGTGTACTCCGTAGCCCAGGCGGACCACCAGGGGAACTTCATCCGGGGGCAGAGGGGAAGCATTTTCCGGGTTTGCATTTGCCAGGTGTTTTTTTCGCATTTCCTCCAGCCGCGGTATGTTCTGAGGCGCTGTGAAAATTAGCTGCACCAGGGGCCGGAGTTCATGACTGCGGGCATATTCCTGCAGTACGACCCGGTCAGATTCCGCTGCAATGGTTTCCATATACCTGACCAGCTGGTCGTGGGAGGCATGGAATTCTCCGGGTAGATAGCCCAGAAATTCTTCCGGGGTGGTTATGTCAGGATTATAAGGTCCGTTGGCCGGAAGGTAATAATCCACCGGCATCTGGGAATATGCCGTGGTGCATGAAAAAATAACCAGCAATGACAGATACAGGTTTTTCATTGTGCAAAAGGTTTAAATAAGATCATGAAATTAGAAAAAAAACCGGAACCGGCCGGGTGATATGTTAAACAACAAGCACTGTACCTGCTGAAAATTGTATATTTATGACCAAATCTGTGAGATATGATCAACCGGCAACTGCTTGATCCAAAAAGTATTGTAGTGGTTGGTGGCTCGGAGGATACCGCCAAGCCCGGGGGCAAAGTGTTAAAAAATCTGAAAGACGGGAATTTCGAAGGTGAGCTGTATGTGCTGAATCCGAAGGCTGATGAGGTGCAGGGAGTGAAATCGTTTCGCGACCCTGCTGATCTCCCGTTCTGTGACCTGGCCATCCTGGCCATTGCTGCCCGTCACTGCCCGCCTGTTATGAAAACACTGGCCGGAGAGAAGGGAGTTCGTGCCTTTATTGTCCTTTCGGCCGGGTTTAGTGAGGAAAGCGAAGAAGGGGCCAAGTTGGAAAGGCAGATGGTAGAGATTGTGAACGGAGTGGATGGTTGTTTAGTCGGACCGAACTGCATCGGCTTTTTGAATCCCAATTACAATGGGGTATTTACCGAACCCATTCCCCGGCTCGATCCGAAGGGATGTGACTTCATTTCAGGTTCGGGCGCCACGGCGGTTTTCATTATGGAATCGGGCATTCCCAAAGGACTTTCCTTCGCCAGCGTATATTCGGTGGGAAACAGCGCCCAGATGGGGGTGGAGGATGTACTGAAATACCTGGACGAGCAGTATGATCCGGAAAAAAGTTCACGTGTGAAGCTGCTGTATATGGAAAGCGTGAAAAAGCCGCAGATGCTGCTCAAACATGCTTCTTCCCTCATCAGCAAAGGTTGCCGCATAGCCGCAGTCAAAGCGGGAAGTTCCGAAGCAGGAAGCCGGGCGGCTTCCTCCCATACGGGCGCTATGGCCAGCCCGGATACCGCTGTGGATGCCCTGTTTCGTAAAGCTGGTATTGTGCGTTGTGAGGGCCGGGAAGAACTGGTTACCGTGGCATCGGTCATGATGCATCCTATTCCCCGGGGGAAAAGGATGGCTATTGTTACTCATGCAGGAGGTCCGGCAGTGATGCTGACCGATGCCCTTTCCCGCGAAGGATTTGACATACCACCTTTCGATGGACCTGCTGCTGCGGAACTGCTGGAAAAACTGTTCCCCGGCTCATCGGTGGCCAATCCCATTGATTTTCTGGCCACCGGTACAGCCGAACAGCTGGATGCCATACTGGAAGCCTGTGAGAATGAGTTTCATGCAGCCGATGCCATCGCGGTGATTTTCGGTAGTCCGGGTCTCTTCCCGGTGAACGAGGTATACGATGTGCTTGACCGGAGAATGAAAACCTCCAAAAAACCCATTTATCCAGTGCTTCCTTCGGTGATCAATGCCAGGGAAGAGATCGGACGGTTTCTGGCCAGGGGAAGGATCAACTTTCCCGACGAGGTTTTGCTTGCCCATGCTCTGGGAAAATTAATGAAACAGGAAACAAACCGGTATTCCCGCACCGGCCTGCCGCAGGTAGATGTGGAAGCCGTACGCGATGTGATCGGGAAAGCCGGCAACGGCTACCTGATGCCGGAGAAAGTACAGCTGTTGCTGGATGCAGCCGGCATTGCCCGTGCACCCGAAAGGGTGGCGGTCAGCAACCGTGAGATGAAGGAAGCCTGTGAGGCCATCGGATTTCCCCTGGTGATGAAAGTGGTGGGACCGGTACATAAGTCGGATGTGGGAGGGGTTGAACTAAACATAAACCGGCTGGCAGAAGCTGAGGAAACATACAACCGGCTGATGGGCATCCCGGAAGCCACCGGGGTATTGATCCAGCCCATGTTGAAAGGGATCGAACTTTTTGCCGGGGCAAAAAGGGAAGAGGGATTCGGACATCTGGTTATGTGCGGGCTGGGTGGCATTTTCGTGGAAGTGCTGAAGGATGTGCAGGTGGCTCTTTCTCCGGTAACGGAGGAAGAAGCGGCCGCCATGATCGGTCGATTGAAGGGAGTAGCCCTGTTGCAGGGTGTGAGGGGGAGGACGGGTATTGATACCGAAAAATTCGCTGCCATTATCAGCCGCCTGTCGGTTCTGCTGGAGACAGCTCCCGAAATTTATGAAATGGATATTAATCCCCTCCTGGGATCGGAAGACAGGGTGGTAGCAGTGGATGCCAGGATCAGGATAGAAAAAGGCAAATAATGGTTCGTGTGTTAACGGAACGTGTATGCCGGCGCACCCTGTTTATTGGATAAAAAAAATAAACCCTGCAGATATGGAAAAAATAGGATTGTTTTATGGTCCCGAAAAAGGTTCGGTGGAAAGGGTGGCCCGCCTGATAGCCGATATGATCGGGGAACGCCGGGTGGAGCTCCTCCCGGTAAAAAGTTCAGGAGCTGCTGATATCGAAAAATATGAGAACCTGATCTTCGGAATCTCGACCGTGGGTCGTGAAACCTGGGAGGCCGAAGGGCCTGATGCCGACTGGGACCGGTTTTTACCCGAAATTGACCGGGTAAACTGGGAAAACAAAAAGGTGGCCCTGTTCGGGCTGGGAGATCATATTGCCTATGCCGATTTCTTTGTGGATGCACTCGGTGTGCTGGGCAAACGTTTGCTGGATAACGGTGCAGATATCATCGGGCGTGTTTCTCCGGAAGGCTATACCTTTTCCCATTCCAAAGGGCTGATAGACGGGAAATTCATCGGTTTACCCCTGGATGAGGATTACGAAGCCGACAAAACCTCCCCACGGGTTGAAAAATGGCTTGAGGAAATACTTCCCCGCTTTCATCGTTAATACCATTTTGTTTATGAGGATCTTCGATTCATCCCGTGAACACGATACGCCCATTGATTTTCATACGGTAAGGAAAAAGATTTCGGAAAGCCGCCTTCCTCAGGTAGGTTCTTCAAGTATCCGCGAGATTGTCAGGCTGGTGAATGAAATTGAACAGGAAACGGGCCAGCAGTTTATCAGGATGGAGATGGGGGTGCCGGGTCTGCCTCCCGCCGAAGTGGGGGTGGAAGCCGAGATACAGGCACTTCGCAGGGGGGTGGCATCGAAATATCCTATGATCGAAGGGGTTAGAGAGTTGAAAGAAGAGATCAGCCGGTTCGTTAAATTGTTTCTCGATGTTGATGTAAGTCCGGCCGCATGTGTTCCCACCGTGGGATCGATGATGGGCAGCATGGCCGCATTCCTCACAGCCAACCGGAACGACCGTTACCGCAAGGGTACCGTGTTTCTCGATCCCGGTTTCCCGGTTCAGAAACAGCAATGCCGTATGCTGGGGCATGAGTATGAGAGCATTGATGTGTACGACTGCCGGGGCGAAAAACTGAAAGACCGCCTGGAGTCGGTGCTTGCCGGGGCTGCGGCTTCTTCCATATTGTACTCCAATCCCAATAATCCTGCCTGGATCTGTTTTACGGAAGAAGAACTGCGCATGATCGGCGAACTGTCGATGAAATACGATGTGATTGTGATCGAAGACCTGGCCTATTTTGGTATGGATTACCGTCAAGATTACTCCCTGCCCGGTAGCCCGCCCTTTCAACCTTCGGTGGCCAGATATACCAGCCATTACATATTACTCATATCCAGCTCGAAAGTGTTCAGTTATGCCGGGCAGCGTGTGGGGATGATGGTCATGTCAGATGTGCTTTTTAACCGGCAGTATCCCGATCTGAAGAGGTATTACAGTTCCGATCGCTTCGGGCATGCCATGATATACGGGGCTCTGTATGCCCTTTCATCGGGATGTTCTCATTCCGCACAGTATGCCCTGGCGGCCATGCTGAAAGCCGCTAACGAAGGAGAGTTCAACTTCATACGTTCGGTAAAAGAATATGAACGCAGGGCTTCCCTGATGAAAAGGTTGTTTACTGAAAACGGTTTTCACATAGTGTATGACAGGGATATCGACCGGGAACTGGCCGATGGATTTTATTTTACCTTTTCCTACCCCGGCTTTTCCGGCCCGGAGTTACTGGAAGAAATGCTGTATTACGGGATCAGTTCCATATCGCTGGTGATTACCGGAAGCCGGAGAACGGAAGGGCTCAGGGCCTGTGTATCGCAGGTAAGCCCTGACCAGATGTCACTGCTGGAGGAGAGACTGAAAAGGTTTCACCGTGACCATTCCGGATAGATCTGGCAGGGTAGTGGATTGAGATTCGTAACATTATGGTAATTAATTACATAATATATCTTGTGTTCAATAACAGCCTCCCGCATGAGTTTCATCATGGGGTGCTGCCGATCAATTTTGTTATATTTGGTTTGCTGTTTAATCTGATAATTTATCATTATGGCAAAAGTTAGAGGTGCTATCGTTGTTGATACGGAACGTTGCAAGGGTTGCGAGCTGTGTGTGGGAGCATGCCCCACCGATGTTATCGGTATGGCAGAAGAAGTGAACAGTAAAGGGTATCATTATGCCTACATGAAAAATCCCGAAGCCTGCACGGGCTGTGTCAATTGTGCCATTATCTGCCCCGACGGGGTTATATCGGTATACAGAGTTAAAACTACTTAAATTACATAAACCCGCTTTATATCATGGGAGAACTACGATTAATGAAAGGCAACGAAGCGGTGGCAGAAGCTGCCATACGTGCCGGGGCGGACGGTTATTTCGGATATCCCATTACACCCCAGTCGGAGGTAATGGAATACCTGATGGCCGAAAAACCTCATGAGAGGACCGGAATGGTGGTTTTGCAGGCCGAGAGCGAGCTGGCTGCCATCAATATGGTGTACGGGGGAGCCGCATGCGGTAAAAAGGTAATGACTTCCTCATCCAGTCCGGGTATCAGCCTGATGCAGGAGGGGATTTCGTATATAGCCGGGGCGGAACTGCCCTGCCTTCTGGTGAACGTGGTGCGCGGAGGCCCCGGTTTGGGAACCATTCAGCCTGCCCAGTCGGATTATTTCCAGTCGGTAAAGGGAGGAGGTCACGGCGATTACCGTTTGATCACGCTGGCTCCTGCTTCCGTTCAGGAGATGTCTGACTTTGTCAGGCTGGGATTCGAACTGGCCTTCAAATACAGGAATCCTGCCATGATCCTTTCCGACGGGGCCATTGGCCAGATGATGGAGAAGGTGGAACTTTTCGACCCTGTTCCCCGCAGCAAGGAGATTCTGCCCTGGGCCACCACGGGAAAAACACCCGACCGGGAAAGGAACATCATCACCTCGCTGGACCTCGATCCGAAAAGGCAGGAGGACTTCAATCTGAAACTTCAGAAAAAATACAGGGAAATTGAGGAAAAGGAAGTAAGGTTTGAAAAAATACAGTGTGATGATGCTGAATACCTGTTTGTGGCATACGGGACCAGTTCACGGGTGGTACAGAAGGCAGTGCAACTGGCGAGGTCCAGGGGGATCAGGGTGGGACTTTTCAGGCCCATTACCCTGTGGCCTTTCCCGTCGAAGGAAATATTTGCCATGACCGAACAGGTGAAGGGGATTCTGTCAGTGGAAATGAGTGCCGGCCAGATGGTAGAGGACATCAGACTGGCTGTGAAGGGGAAAATAAAAGTGGATTATTACGGCAGGATGGGCGGTATTATACCTACCCCTGACGAAGTTGTAGAAATGCTTGAAAAGAAAATTATCGGAGGATAAGAATATGGCTGAGATAACGCTTGATCAGATCATTCAACCGGAAAACATGGTCTATACCAGGAGCCGGATCATGACCGACACGGTGCTGCATTACTGTCCGGGCTGCGGTCACGGAACTGTCCATCGCTTGCTGGCCGAGGTGATCGAAGAGCTCGACCTGCAGTCTGAAACCATTGGGATCACGCCGGTGGGATGTTCGGTGCTGATGTACAACTATATGGATATTGATATGCAGGAGGCAGCCCACGGAAGGGCTCCGGCCCTGGCCACTGCTATCAAGCGACTGATGTCCGAAAAATTCGTCTTTACCTATCAGGGAGACGGAGACCTGGCCGCCATCGGGACAGCGGAAACCATTCATGCCTGCAACCGGGGTGAAAATATTACGATTCTGTTTATCAATAACGGGATTTACGGAATGACCGGAGGGCAGATGGCTCCGACCACCCTTCCGGATATGAAAGCATCTACCTGTCCCTACGGCCGGGATGTACAAATGATGGGGAATCCGCTGAAGATAACCGATATTGTGGCTACTCTTCCGGGATCATATTATGTAACAAGGCAATCGGTTCATACGCCCGGAAATGTTAGAAAAGCCAAAAAGGCCATAAGAAAAGCGGTGGAATACCAAAAACGCAACCAGGGAACCTGTTTTGTAGAGATCGTTTCCAACTGCAACAGCGGATGGAAAATGACGCCGGTTGATGCAAACCAGTGGCTGGAAGAGAACATGCTTCCTTTTTATCCGCTGGGTGATTTGAAAGTACCCGAAGAATAAACAAAAAATGAAGATATCATGACCGAAGAGATCATCATAGCCGGTTTTGGCGGGCAGGGGGTTCTGTCGATGGGTAAAATCCTCTGTTATTCAGGAGTTATGGAAGGCAAGGAAGTGAGCTGGATGCCTTCCTACGGGCCTGAAATGCGTGGAGGAACGGCCAATGTTACCGTGATCATCAGCGACGAAAGGATCAGTTCGCCCATTCTGAACACCTATGATACAGCCATTATTCTGAACCAGCAGTCGATGGACAAGTTTGAAAAGACGGTGAAGCCCGGGGGGATGCTTATTTATGACGGGAACGGGATTACCCGGCATCCGGAAAGGAAGGATATCACCATTTACCGGGTGGATGCAGCGGAGGAGGCTGCCCGGATGAAATCGAACAAAGTGTTCAACATGATTGTCCTGGGCGGTTTTCTGAAGATCAAACCCCTGCTGAAGATGGAGAATGTGCACAGGGGCCTTGAAAAATCACTTCCCGAAAGGTATCACCACCTGATCTCCCTGAACGAGGAAGCCATCAAACGCGGAATGGAAATTATCCAGGAAGTTTATCAGCCTGCCTAGTGTGCGGAAGTGGGAGCGGCAATCAGAAGTGATCACAGGACAGGGTCCTTACCGTGATTTTCAGCGGTAGAATCCTTTTTTCAGAATGTATTCGTATACCCGGGGGGGAAGAAAGAAACGCATGTCCTTTCCCTGTTTGATTGAATCGCGGATAAAGCTGGAAGATATTTCCACCATCGGGGCTTCATGAAGGCTGATATTGAGGTGTTTCGCATCTTCGTCTACCGGGTATCCCGGACGGGGATAGACAAAAATCCGGTACTTTTCCAGCAACACTTTGTAATCTTTCCATTGGGAAAGGGTAGCCAGATTGTCGGCCCCCATGATCAATATAAATTCCCGGTCAGGATGTTTTGCGGTAAGGTGCCTGAG
>DSCJ01000007.1 GCA_011049175.1 Bacteroidota bacterium
CCTCTTCACTGAGTTTTTCAATAGCCTGTTTAATTTCTGACAATTCCATAACAGCATTTTTTTCAAATATACAAATAATTGCTGATTATGTCATAACAAAGCCAGATATCTACGTAGTTGCTAAAATTCCCTGGGTTCTCCGGGATGCGGGTAATCGAGGGTATAATGCAACCCTCTGCTTTCTTTCATACCCTGCGCCATTCTAATCACCAGATACCCCACATTGATCAGATTCCGGAGTTCACAAAGTCTTTGTGACATGATGGATTTCTGGTACAGATCCTCCGTTTCCCGGTAAATGATTTCCAGCCGGTTCAGGGCTCTTTTCAAACGCAGATCGGAACGTACAATGCCCACATAATGGCTCATGATCAACTGTGTCTCCCGGAGATTCTGGGTTATGAGTACCATCTCCTCGGGATGTGTCGTCCCTTCGTCATCCCATGAGGGAACGTTCTCCTGAAAAGAACATTGATCCGCATACCTGCGGGCATCCAGGGCAGCCCGGTGGGCAAACACGGCAGCTTCCATCAGGGAGTTGGATGCCAGTCGATTGGCCCCGTGAAGCCCGGTGGAAGCACATTCCCCGATGGCATACAGTCGGTGTATACTGGTCCGGCCGTCCCGGTCGGTCTGAATTCCTCCGCACAGATAATGGGCAGCAGGCACAACGGGGATCATATCCCGTTCCAGATGAATGCCCAGGCTACGGCATTTTCTATAGATTTTCGGGAAATGTTCCTTCACCCCTTCCTGGTCCAGATGGCGGCAATCCAGAAAAACGAAATCTTCCCCGCTGATTTTCATCTCCTGGTCGATGGCCCGTGCCACTATATCCCTGGGAGCAAGAGATCCACGCGGGTCGTATTTTTTCATAAATGCTTCGCCGGAAGCATTTTTCAGCACAGCCCCATACCCCCTCAGGGCTTCGGTGATCAGGAAGGATGGCCTTTCTCCCGGATTATACAATGAGGTGGGATGAAACTGTACGAATTCCATATTCTCAATGATTCCTTTGGCGCGGTATACCATGGCAATCCCGTCACCCGTTGCCACCGGAGGATTCGTGGTAGTATAATAAAGATGTCCGATCCCCCCCGTAGCTACCACGGTAATTCTTGACAGGGCGGTGAGCATGCGTTGATTCGAGGTATTCAGCAGGTACGCCCCGTAACACTCGATATCCTGACTGGAATATTTCACCGGTTTTCCGAGGTGATGCTGGGTGATCAGGTCTACCGCAAAATGATGCTCCAGGATCTCAATATTCGGATGCTCTCTTACCATTCTCATCAGAACCTGCTGAATGGCTTCTCCGGTATGATCCTTGAAGTGCCAGATCCGGGGCTCAGAATGTCCCCCCTCCCTGGCCAGATCGGGGCCCCTGTTTTCATCCCGGTCAAATTCCACCCCCCAGTCCATCAGCTCCCTGATGCGCTCAGGAGCTTCCCCGACCACCATCCGCACTACTTCCTCATTGCACAGACCATCTCCACATATCAGTGTATCTTTTATATGCTTCTCATAATTATCGGGAGGAACGGCCACCGCTGCAATGCCTCCCTGTGCATAGTACGTATTGGTTTCTTCAAGGGTAGATTTGGTTACCAGAAGCACTTTCCCGGTATCAGCCACTTTCAGGGCGAAACCCATCCCGGCCAGTCCGGTGCCCAGCACCAGGTAATCTGCTCTGTACATCATATCTTCCGAATTTCCATAAAAAGCAAAGATAGGGATTCATACCGAATGATCCGTTTGAACAAACCCTGCTCTGCAGATTAGTCCGCCATGATGATCATTTTTTCCGCATAACCGGTAAAGACCGCATAAAGTTGTTATTTTTGTCGCATCATGTAAATCAACCAGAGGATATGGCGCAGGAAGATCTTTTTAGAAAGCTCATCGCCCATTCAAAGGAATACGGGTTCATTTTTCCGTCAAGTGAAATATACGACGGCCTGGGTGCCGTGTACGATTACGGCCCTTACGGGGTGGAACTGAAAAACAAAATCAGAAAATACTGGTGGGATGCCATGGTCACCATGCATGAAAACATAGTAGGCCTGGATGCGGCCATTTTTATGCACCCTGATGTGTGGAAAGCTTCCGGCCATGTTACGGCTTTCAATGATCCCCTGATCGACAACAGGGATTCCAAAAAACGGTACCGGGCCGATTCCCTTATTGAAGAATACCTGGAAAAACTTTCCGCGAAAATCGACAAAGAGGTGGAAAAAGGCCGGAAGCGTTTCGGTGAGGCATTCGACGAAAAAATGTTCCGGGAAACCAATCCCAGGGTACTTGCCCAGCGGGAAAAGTTTGACGAGATCCACCTCAGGTATGTTCAGGCAGCCGAAAAGGAAGACCTGAAAGAACTGCGGCAGATCATTCTTGATTGCGAAATTGCCGATCCGGTATCGGGCAGCCGGAACTGGACGGAAGTAAGAAAATTCAATCTGATGTTTGAAACCAGGCTTGGATCGGTAAGCGAGGATGCCAGCAGCATTTACCTGAGGCCTGAAACTGCCCAGGGAATTTTTGTGAATTTCCTGAATGTGCAGAAATCAGCCCGGATGAAAATCCCGTTCGGTATTGCACAAAGCGGAAAAGCCTTCAGAAACGAAATTGTGGCACGTCAGTTTATTTTCCGCATGCGGGAATTCGAGCAGATGGAAATGCAGTTCTTTGTCAGGCCCGGAGATGAAATGCACTGGTATAATATATGGAAAGAGCGGCGTATGAAATGGCACCGGAACATTGTCAATCATCCCGAAAGGTTCCGGTTCCATGAACACGACAAGCTGGCCCATTATGCCAATGCGGCTTTCGATATTGAATACGAATTCCCCATCGGGTTTAAGGAAGTGGAAGGCATCCATTCCCGAACCGATTTCGACCTCACCCGGCACCAGGAATATTCGGGGAAAAAACTGCAGTATTTCGATACGGAATCCCGGGAAAGTTATGTGCCGTATGTGGTGGAAACTTCGATCGGACTGGACCGAACCTTCCTGCTCATTCTTTCCGATGCCTATGCCGAAGAAAAAGCACCCAGTGCCGAAGGAGAAATGGAAGACCGCACCGTACTGAAAATTCATCCCGTACTGGCTCCGGTAAAACTGGCCGTACTGCCCCTGGTAAGAAAGGACGGCCTCCCTGAAATTGCCCGCAAAATCATGGACCGGGTACGGTTTGATTTCAACTGCCAGTATGATGAAAAAGACAGTATCGGCAGAAGGTACCGCCGGCAGGATGCCATTGGCACCCCTTTCTGCGTTACTGTTGATCACCAGACCACCGTTGATCAGACAGTAACCTTGCGTGACAGAGATACCATGCAGCAGGACCGGATCCCGATAGAACGTATCCGTGAGTTGCTCGCGGAAAAGATCAGTTTCCGGACCCTGCTGGAAAGGATATGATCCGACATGAAAAATGTCCTGATCCTGACATACTACTGGCCACCTACCGGAGGAGCAGGGGTGCACCGCTGGCTGAAATTTGTGAAATATCTCCGCCGCTTCGGGTGGGAACCCATTGTATATACTCCGGAGAATCCTGAATCCCCCCTGCTGGACCCTTCTCTTGAAAATGACATTCCCGAAGGCCTTACCATACTGAAAACCAGGATATGGGAACCCTATGCTCTTTATAAAAAGTTCGTGGGCCATTCTCCCGGTGAGGGATTCCAGGCGGGTTTCCTTTCCGAGCAGGAGGTCCCGAAAGGCAAACAGGGTTTTTCCGTATGGATCAGGGGGAACTTTTTTATCCCCGATGCCCGGAAATACTGGATAAAACCCTCGGTAAAATATCTGACTGCCTTCCTGAAAAAGGTTCCCGTAAAGGTTGTGGTCACCACCGGTCCGCCTCACAGTCTCCATCTTATCGGCCTGAAGCTGAAACAAAAGCTGAATATTCCCTGGGTGGCCGATTTCAGGGACCCCTGGACCGGCATTGATTTCTATCCCCGGCTGAAACTGACCCGGGCAGCCGACCGGAAACACCACCGGCTTGAACAACAGGTAATCAGGCAGGCCGATGCGGTGATTACGGTCAGCCATGGTATGAAAAAAGATTTCCGGAAATACTGCCAAAACGGCATCCATGTGATCACCAACGGGTACGATCCGGAGGATATCCCTTCCGTTCCGGTGGAACCGGCCGGTGATTTTCTCATCACACACCTGGGATCGGTGAATGCCGACCGGAACCCCCATGCATTCTGGCAAGCTGTTTCTGAAATCACACGTGAAAACGAAACCTTTAAAAAACAACTGAGGATCCGGTTAATCGGGAAAACGGATGTCACGGTCAGAACAAGTATCCATGAACACGGGCTGAAAAACACTGTGGAACTGATCCCGCCGGTGCCTCACGAACAGGTATTCACCCTGCTGCAGCAGAGCCGGTTATTGCTGTTGCCGGTCAACCGGACTCCGAACGCCTCCTCTATCCTTACGGGTAAATTGTTCGAATACCTGGCCACAGGGAGACCCATACTGGGTATCGGGCCCGAAGACGGGGAAATGGCCCGTATCCTGGAAGAAAACGAAGCCGGCCAAATGTGCCACTGGGACAGGCCCGACCGGATCAAATCATTTCTGGAACAACTCTTCGAAAAATACCTGGCCGGACAGGTACCTGCCGGTTCGGTGAACACCGGAAAATATTCACGCGTGGAGCTGACACGCAAACTGGCGGAAATTTTAGACCAAACGGTTGACTTGTCATGAAAAAAATCATTTCTGTTGTTGGAGCACGTCCGAATTTCATGAAAATCGGCCCCCTGCACCGGGCCTTCCTCCCCCATTCCGACATGGTAATGCACATGATCTGCCACACAGGACAGCATTTCGATGAAAATATGTCGAGAATTTTCTTTGAGGAACTGGAACTTCCTCAACCCGATTTCTACCTGGGAGTGGGCAGTGGAAGTCATGCCGAACAAACCGCCCGCATCATGACAGGCTTCGAAAAAGTATTGATGGATGAAAAACCCGATCTGGTGGTGGTTCCGGGGGATGTAAATTCCACCATGGCGGCCAGCCTGGTGGCTTCCAAAATGGGTATTCCCATAGCACATATCGAAGCGGGTTTGAGAAGTTTCGACCGCACCATGCCCGAAGAGATCAACCGCATGGTGACCGATGTACTGGCCGAATACCTTTTTGTAAGCGAGCCCAGCGGACTGGCCAATCTCAGAAAGGAGGGGATTCCGGAAGAAAAAACATACCCCGTGGGAAACATCATGATCGACAGTTTGACCCATTACCTCCCCAAAACGGAAAAGTCGACCATCCTTAAAAACCTGGAATTACGAACCCGGGATTATGTGCTGGTTACTTTCCACCGGCCGAACAACGTGGATCTGGAAATAAAACTAACCGAACTGGTAAATTTCCTGAACCGACTTTCTGAAAGTAAGAAAGTCATATTCCCGGTTCATCCACGCACCCGCATCAATCTGGAACAATACGGCTTGATCAGCAAGCTGGAAAGCCGTGTCATCCTTACCGAACCCATGGGCTACATCGATTTCCTCACCCTTACCCGCCATGCCCGGCTGGTTATTACCGACAGCGGAGGCATTCAGGAAGAAACCACCTGGCTGGGCGTTCCCTGCATCACAGTGAGGGACAATACCGAACGGCCGGTAACCGTTGATCAGGGGACCAATGTGCTGGCCGGAACCGATCTGAACAGGGTACAGAAGCTGGCCGGGAACATGCTGGAGGGAAAAACAAAAAAAGGGAAAATCCCGGAGTACTGGGATGGGAAAACAGCAAACAGGATAGTACAGATCCTTCTCCGTAAATTATAAACCGGCATGAAACCTCAGCCGAAAAAAATACTGATGGTCCTGGACCGGGAATTTCCACCTGACCTGAGGGTGGAAAATGAAATGGAGAGCTTGCTGAAAAAAGGGGTTGAAGTGCATCTGGCATGTTACACCAGGGAAGGAAAGTCGCGGGATGACCGTTGGCAGCAAGCCCGCATTTTCAGGAAGCCCATTTCCACATTCTTCTACAAAAGCAGTGTGGGGGCCCTGAAATTTCCGTTTTATTTTAACTTCTGGCGATCGTTCCTGGACAGGCTCTGCAGGGAAAACCAGTATGATGCGATTCATGTGCACGATCTCCCCCTGGCCCGGGTAGGATATGAACTGAAAACGAAGTACGGTATGCCCCTGGTACTCGACCTGCACGAGAACTGGCCTGCCCTGCTGGATATTGCCGAACACACACAGGGACTGTTGGGAAAACTGCTTTCTTCCGCAAGGCAGTGGAGGGACTATGAAAAAGAATACTGCCGGAAAGCTGACCGTGTGATCGTGGTGGTGGATGAGGCCAGAGAAAGGTTGGCCGGACTGGGAATTGATCGCAGAAAAATATTTGTGGTTTCAAACACTCTCAACCTTGAACATTTTCGGGGTGATTATCAGGAACCTGCAAAAGACGAGCTAATTCTATTTTATGCCGGTGGCCTGAATTACCACCGGGGACTACAGGTTGTTATCAAAGCCCTGTCGATGGTAAAACATAAGCCTGCCGGATTGAAATTCTGGGTCCTGGGGGAAGGAAGATACCGCAAAACCCTGGAGGAAATGGTTAAGGACCTGGAAATTAAAGATAAAGTGATTTTCTTCGGACAAAAGCCCTATACCTGCATGCTGGAGTTTCTTTCAAAATGTCATTATGCCCTTATTCCACATCTTAAATCAGAACACACCGATTCAACCATACCACACAAACTGTTTCAATACCTCTTTGCCGGGAAACCCGTGATTGCTTCTGATTGCACTCCCATTTCAAGAATTATCCATGAAGGAAATTGTGGCTATATTTATAGAGATGATCAACCCGGAAAACTGGCTGAAATAATTGATAATCTTGACCCGAAACGTGACAAAGACCTGAGCACAAACGGAAAGAGGCTGGTGACAGCGAAGTATACCTGGGACAGGGATGCTGCCACATTGTTAGCTATTTACCATTCCTTACAGATAACAACAAGTTAAAGCATTAAATAATACTCATTACAGGGCAAAATACTGACTCACCAGCATATTTATTGATGGTGATTCATTCAAAGAATAAACAATAAACATGAAAGACCATCAGGATCATAAACGAAAAATAGCCCTGATTGGACCTTTTCCTCCTCCGTATGGTGGTATTTCTATACATATCCAGCGAATAACCCGGCTTTTGCCGGAAAATTCCTATGATTTATACAACACCAGCAAAATATCCCAGCCCGGTTATTACAGGTTTTATGGGAAAATAAAATACATCCAAGCGCTGGTATTCCTGTTCAGAAAATACAGGCTGATACATGTCCATGCCACCGATAATATTCTGCGCATGGTATTTGGACTGATCGGATTGGCAAAAAAAAATATATACATCCATCTGCACGGGATGAGCCATCTTGATTTCCTTGAATCCAGTCATCCCGGAGGGTGGATCTTACGGAAACTGATCCCCCGCTTACACATTCTAGCAGTCAATGAAGAGATTGCCGAGAGGGTATCCCGATATAATCCTGCTTCAGTCAAAATTGCCGATGCCTTTCTGCCACCTGTGCTGAATCCGGAAACCCTGGATATGGTTGTTCATCAATACAGTGATTTCTTTTCTCCCGATCGTTTTATTATCTGTATGACAGGTTGGTTTTCATCGTATCAGGGCAGGGATTTGTACGGATTTGATCTGGCAGCACAAATGATTCACAAGCTTAACAAGGAAGGTCGCAAAATTTTTCTTGTGGCATGTATCAATGGAATCAGAAACAAGAATGTATATTCATATTTTCTGAATTATATCAAAAAATCTCATATTGAAAATCATGTTCTTGTTATTGAAAATGCCGCCGAGGCATGGCCCTATATGCTTCTATCAAATGTTTTCATAAGACCGGCCATTACCGACGGGTCTTCTGTTTCGGTCAAAGAAGCGCTCTGGCTGGAAGTCCCGGTAATTGCCAGCGACTGTGTCAAACGGCCCGGAGAAGTGATTCTTTTTAAAAACAGAAACGTTAATGAAATGATTGAAAAGGTGGTGCAACTGGAAAACCAGCAACCGGTAAATGCTTATTTAAGAATGAAAAAAGCAATGAATAAGGAATTCACCTGTTCCCTGATAAAAGATGTGTACGGTTTATAATGCTTGAAATCAGGAAAAATGAAAATATCCTTCCCTATTTCATTCAACAGGCAGATCCTATACCGAAAAGACGAAATAATCCGCCTGTGTGAAAACAAAAAGGTTCTTCACCTGGGATTTATTCAGCATGCTCACCTTTATCAGAAGTTGATTGAAGAAGGCAACTGGCTGCACAATAAGATAGGTATGGTTGCCAGCAAGCTGGTTGGAATAGATTTTTTAAGGAAGGAAGTAAACCGCATCAGAGAAAAATACAATATGGAATGCTATTACGGTGATGTTTGTGCACTTGATCAATGTGAACATCAGGATAAATACGATGTGGTTGTCTGCGGAGAATTGATTGAACACCTCGAAAATCCGGGTCTGGCCCTGGAGGGGATAAAAAACTATCTGAACCGGGAGGCAATCCTGATCATTACAACACCCAATCCCTGGTCGTGGACCCGACTAAAATTGTTAAAAAGGGGAATTCTGGAAAAAGAATGGCTGAACCCTGAGCATACCTGTTGGTTTTCCTATGCTACATTAAGTAATTTTCTTGAGCGGAAAGGTTACAGTAAGGTTTGGTATACCTACTATTACGATGAATCAAAGGAAAAAGAATACCAGGATAAAAAAGGATTGATCAGGGTATGGTATAAAATGAAAGACGGCATCAGAAAAAGAATCCTTCCCATGCATTATTTCAGAGGTTTGTTTTTCGTTTACAAACCAAAAGGCACATGAACAAACAGGCGATTGATAAAGATATTCAGCCGGCAATTGATAACCTGGACCAATGGATTGCCGCAAATGGCTGGGCAGGCTGGGACCCTTACGATATTAAGGCCAAACCAGGCATTTTAAAAATCACTGAGAAAAGCCGAAATAATCTGCTCTTTCGTATCTGGCGGGAGGTGATTTTTGAAAGCTTCACTCATTTCCCTTTGTTTTTCAGAAAATTACTCCGTATTCAGCCCCGGATCAATGCCAAGGCCATGGCTTTGTTTGCCACCGCCTACCTGGACCTCTATGAAACCACCGGCAAAAAAGATTACCTGAACCGGGCCCTGGAATGTCTCGAATGGCTGGGAAACAACAGAGCTCCCCATATCGCCGGATCAGGCTGGGGATATCCATTCGACTGGTTTTCCAATGAACTGGTACCCGCCGGAACTCCGAACGGAATCGTCACCACTGCCGCAGGACATGCGTTCTGGAGAGCATACAAAATACTTGGGCAGGAACAATACCTGAAAGAGTGCGTCAATATTGCCCATTTTCTTGCCGGGCTTCCGAAAAATGAAGCTATCCCGGGAACCATCTGCTTTTCGTATACACCTCTGTACATAAATCATGTGCACAACCTGAACTTGTTTGTAGCCGAATTTCTGGTCCGTGTAGGAAAGGCAACCAACAACCACGGGTGGATTGAAATGGGCAATAAAGCAGTAAATTATACCCTTGCCTGCCAGGACCCTGCCGGATTCTTTGATTACAACGGCCCCCCGGAAAAACCGGCCCGTTTCGTGGATCATTACCATACAGGATTTGTTCTCAGAATGCTGCATGCCCTGTGGAAACATACCCGAAGAGAAGACATTCGGCGTTCCATGGAAAGATGCTACAAACATTATATGGAGCATTTCTTTGAAGACGAACGGATACCCAGGCTCATGCCACTGAGAAAATACCGGATAGACATTCATTCGTGTGCGGAAGCCGTTATCTGCCTTTCGGATTTGCAGGACACTTTCCCGGAAGCCGGGGCACGTGCTGAAAAAGTACTGAGCTGGACCCTGGAACATTTACGCAGTAAAAAAGGATATTTCTATTACGGCATTCATAAAAGCCGTTTTACCGGAATTCCCTTCAAATCAAAAATTCCCTATATCCGCTGGGGGCAGGCCTGGATGCTACTGGCCCTTTCAACCTTCGTGAAAAAACAGGTTCATGCTTGACCAGATACGATCAACAGTAAAAAATTCCCTGATTTACGGATTGGGCAACATCTCTGTCAAACTGGTGGGATTTGTCCTGATTCCACTGTATACGGGCCATTTTACCACGGCCGAATACGGTGTTCTGGGTGTGGTGGAGATTACCATCCAGTTGCTGGTTGCCCTTTTCGGCCTGAGTCTTTTTTCTGCTTTTTTCAGGTGGTACTGGGACAAACCCTATATTCCCCACCAGCGATCGATCTTCTTCACCATTCTGGTATTTGTTTTTTCTGTCAGCACCCTGCTGATTCTGGCATTGTGGCCTTTTACACCCGTACTTGCCAGATTCGTACTGGGAGAGGCTCAGTATACTTACCTGTTCCGTTTGTTGCTCATTACATCCGCCCTGGAAGCGCTGGGGGTAATCCCACTCACCCTGATGAGGCTTCAGAACCGGGCTTTGCTTTACTCGCTTTCCAATCTGATCAGACTTTCTGTAAATCTGATATTAACCGTTTATTTTGTGGCCGTACTGGGAAAAAAGGTGGAAGGAGTGTACGAAGCTCATATCATAGGACATTTGTTCTTTTTCGCCTTTGTTGCCTTGTACATCATCAGGAATGCACGGCCAAAATTTCATTGGCAAATTCTCAGGGAAATGCTCGTTTTCAGTATGCCCCTGGTCGCCACCATGGTTTCCTCTCTGGCAATCAACATCACCGACCGGTATACCCTGCGGTTTCTCACTGATTTTTCAGAAGTGGGTATTTACAATCTGGGCTTCAAGGTCGCTAATACCATCAAGGTATTCGTCGTCAGTTCCATTATGCTGGCGGTTACACCTGTCATTTTTCAAAAGATCAACGATCCTGACCATAAGAGATTTTATTCAAAAATCCTGACCTACGGAATATTTACCGTGATCCCTGTCATTCTTTTTGTTTCCCTGTTCGGAAAAGAAGCCATAAAGCTTCTTTCCAGAAACACAGATTACTGGGAAGCATTTCGCATAGTTCCCTTTATATCGTTTGCCATTCTTTTCGGCATGATGAGGGACATTGCGATGACCGGCCTTCATATCACCAGAAAAACCGGCATTATTGCAGGAATTGTTGCAGGAATGATGGTATTCCACATGGTTCTGACGGTGATCATGGTTTATTTTTTCCGTTCCACAGGTGCCGCGGTGGCCATCCTCATCACACAGGGAATTTATTTTGTTCTGATCATGAAAGCAGCCCAGCGTCATTACAGAATTCCTTATGAACTGGGAAAAATCCTGAAAATGATTGTCCTGGCGGGTGTGTTACTTGGAGCAGCGCTGTTATCCCAGAATTGTGTATTATGGATCAGATTGCTTGTGAAAAGTCTGTGCATCGTGTCTTTCCCCGTTATACTGTACTTTCTGGGCTTTTACGAACATATTGAATTACAGCGACTACGGGAGGCATGGAACAAATGGAAGAATCCCCATCACTGGCCTGGACAATTCAAAAAAATGAAAAAACAGGATTAAATTTCTCAGTATCTTTCGATCCACCGGTACCGCCGGGCGTTGTCACCAAGCTTCAGGGCTACCATAAATTCATGGGTGCCAATACTGTATTTCATGATATTGGAAAGGGTATAATCAAATGCGTAACCGAAATATATCTGGTTTACCCTGAATCCACCCATCAGGATCAAAGAGCTCCCCGTACGGAACGAGGCCCCCAGCCAGAGATCCTGACGATAGAACAATTTGGTATTGATATCTAACTGATATTGAAGCTGCTCAGTTGTCTTCAGCAACAGAGAAGGCTCCAGTTCAAAATCGTGGCCCAGATCAAAGATATATCCTGCTGTTAGGAAATAATGTCGCATTAACCGGTAGTTGTCGAATGACTGGTGACCGATCTTGAGGTATGACTGAAACAACTGGGCAGCGGAAAAGCCTGCATAGAATTCGTAGGTACTGAAATAAACTCCAAAGCTGGCATCAGGAACGATCAGTACCCGGCGGGTAGAACCGTCATAGACCAGGGGTTCTGATGGGTCCCAGAAACGGATCTGCTCATCCAGCAGATTAAACTGGAAAACCGAGCCGGCGAGACCAAATGACAACTGCGACATATCCAGCCTGATATGATAGGCATAGCTGAATTGAACGCCTGTTCGGTTGACCAGTCCGTTCCGGTCGTTGTAAATATAACCTCCGAGTCCAACCCGGCCGCTCCTGCTGGGCCTGAAGGTTTTTTTCCGAACATTGCGTGATTTGATGATATAGCTCCGCTTCAGCAAACGGGTTTGAAAACTCATGGCATGGGTGCGGGGAGCATTGTCGAATCCCAGCCACTGTTCCCTTGCGGTCAATGAAAAGGTGGTATAGCCTTCGCTTCCGGCAATAGCCGGATTCAGCATGTACTTGTTCATCATGTACTGGCTGTACAGGGGAAGCTGCTGGCTCTGTCCGTTCTGAATCAGCAGTGTAAGAAAACACCCTATGTAGATAAACCTTTTCAATGCTTTAAACAAACGTATGAATATCCGCTTCTATTTTACAATGGTTACATTTCCGGTGATGGCCGGTGTTCCGTTATGCAGATTGATTACATAATGATAACTGTCCATAGGCAATGGGGTTCCCCTGTAGGTGCCATCCCAGGGAACCGGATACCCTCTCTCAGAACAGAATACGAGCCGGCCCCAGCGGTCATATACTTCAACAATCGCATCAGGATACAACTCAAACAAGCTTCCTCCCGACACATAATGTCCAGCACCATCGGAAATTCCAATCTCCCAGGTATCGTTAATACCAAAACTGCTACCCGGAGAAAAGGCCGTTGGTATCTGGAGACAATATGGGCGCTGAGACTCAAGTTCCACTACATCCCTCACTTCACAGCCGTTGAAATCAATCACAAGATATTCGTAAGTACCTGATTTGAGGTTTTCATTTTCAGGAGCAAACACATTATTTGACCATTCATAAGTATAGGGTTCCACTCCGCCCGAAACATAAAGGGTTATGCTTCCATCAGGGTAATCAGGACATAGGGATTTGACTGTATCAACCTGTACCACCAGATCCGGAGGCTGGATCAGGGTGTCGGCATTTTCTTCCACACAACCGTTTTCATCGGTTACAGTCAGTGTGTAAATTCCTGCTCCCAAATAATTCCTTTCAGGCCCGGTATGCCCATTCCCCCATAAGTAGGCGTATTCACCGGTTCCCCCGTTCACTAAGGCATTGATAAAGCCTGTGGTATCTCCATAGCAATTCAGATGGTGATTTCCATCGATGGACCGGGAATGGTCAAAAGTAATAACCAGAGGGTCAGGCTCTTCCATTGTGATTATGGTATCCCCTACACAATTCTTGTCATCAGTGATGATTAGGTGGTATTCACCGGCAACGAGGTGATCTATATTCTGATCAGAAGAAGAAAATCCATCAGGTCCGCTCCAGCTGAACACATAGGGAGGAGTACCGCTTTCCATTTCAATTTGAATGTACCCGTCATCCTCACCATTGCAACTGATCTGCCTTCCAAGATAATCTGACACAGTGGTATGGAAGATAAGCGGAGCCGGGGGCTCGATTAATGTTTCGGCGATGATCTGGCAATTATTGGCATCGGTAATCACCACCGTGTACCATCCTTCAACCAGGTTGGTAATATCCTCGGTAGTGGCTGAGAAGCCACCGGGGCCTGTCCACTGGAAAATATAGGTTCCTTCTCCCGAACCTCCGGTAACAGTGAGATCGGCACTGCCATTATCCTGACCCGGCGAATCGCAGGTAATTCCTGTGGCAACGATCTCTGTTTCCAGCGGCGGAGGTTCTGTGAGCTCATAATCGGCTTCGATCTGGCAACCGTTTCCGTCGGTAATGGTCACATGATATGTTCCTGCAGTAAGGTTTTCAACCCGCGATTGATTCACTCCTTCCATCCCCTGCCATTCATAAACGTAATTACCGTCGCCTCCGGTTACTGTCAGATCAATCCATCCGTCATTCCCTTCATGGCAACTGATATGATAATTACCATCGGGAGAGGAAGAGGTGTCTGCTTCGATACTCAGGGGCAGGGGTTCATCCAGGAAGAAGGTGAAATCAAGATAACAATTATTCAGGTCGGTTACCCTGAGATCATATTGACCTGCCGGCACGTCATAAACAGAATCTTCCGTAGAATAAAATCCATTGGGTCCATTCCATTCAAACACGTAATCACCGGTCCCCCCTTCAAAATACGGAACAATTTTTCCGTCGGACGCTCCGGCACAGGAAATTTCATAACCTCCGCTATACCTCGTAAACACTGTATCTGTCAGTTCGATTCCCGGAGGATCTTCCAGGATCACACTATCAAGGGCAATACAACCGAACTTCCCGGTCACCTGCAAATAATAGGTTCCTGCACTGAGTGAATCCTGCAGCAATTCATGAGTCTGCGTTAGCGTAGATCCGTCATAGGTGTACCAGTAATAATCCTCATAAACATCATACCCGCCGGTAATGATCACGTCGGTGATCTCCCCGTCGCTCCATCCCCGGCAGGAAACATCATATCCCGAATACTGTTTTTTCACAAATTCCATTTCTATTGGAGGCGGATTATACAGTGTATCTGTAGCAACATTATGACATCCCATGGAGTCAATAATGGCTACATAGTATATGTCAGCAGGTAATCCGGAAACAGGCGTGTTTGGCAGGAAAGTTTGATTGAGTGTGTCACTTAATAGGGTATCATTGGCTGAATTATATATGTAATAGCTGAATGGCGGATTCTGTACATATGGGAACCTGAATTGAAGCTCGCCGTCACTGCCGCCCGGACAACTAACATGATAATTGTAGTTAGGATCTTTTCGTGTTGCATTGACAGCAACATCAATCTGTGAAGGTTCATTAATTACGACATTATTTTCATTATAACATCCATAGGCATCTGTAACGGAAACATAATATCTTCCGGAGACCAGATTAAACAAATCCTCATCATGCGTGGGTTCAAAGCCTTCCGGTCCGTCATACCAGAATACATTATAAGGGCCTGTCCCTATAGCTGCAGTCAGGTCAATAGCCCCTTCATTGTAACCATAACATGAATTATCCGCCGTTTTGATCAGAGACTGAAGAGGATCCGGATTTACCTTAAGTTCAAACATCACTTCCGGTCCGTCGAACGCACAGGGCAGATCCAGAGCCCGTGGAGTGAAAGTATACCAGACAGTATCCACCACATTATCCGTATTTATCAGATGATCATCTATCAGGTATCCGTCAGTTAATCCGGATCCCGTTTCCGAATTCCCGGAGATGCTGTCATTCGCCACAGAAACAAAATCAAACGTCACCTCACCACTGGTAAGAACAGTTGGCGTTTCCAGCAGGATCCGGATAGGCGAATCATTACAAATACGATCCCAGGCTATGGTATCCATAATCGTAATGTTCACTTTTGGGGTTGGATTAATCCATACCCTGATGGTATCGGCCACTCCGTCCAGACAGTAATCGATGGCAGTTGATGGGGAAATGATCTTTGGAATAAACCTGTATTCCACCATTTTAAAGGTATCGGTATGATTGGTCAGGACATCCTCAGGGCTCATATCCAATCTGTCTGAACCTTCATTAAGGGTTTGGGTCACTCCTGCCGGAAGGTCAATTTCCAAGTCATAGGCCCAGGTACCAATCACAGTATTCGGGGTGGAAATGGTTAACGGATTGACAAACCAATTGTTGCACAGGGTGTCTTCAGCAACCGTAACGGAGATGCGGGGCTGCGGGTTGATCCAGATCCTTATCGTGGTATCAGCTATTCCGTCAGTGCAGTAGCTCAACCCGGTCCGCGGATCCAGGATCCTGGCCGTGAAGGTGTAGTCTACCCATTGTACATCGTTGCTGCTGTTAACCAGGTTGTTGGTAAAGCTCA
>DSCJ01000103.1 GCA_011049175.1 Bacteroidota bacterium
ATCAAATCAAAGAAAGCGAGAAGGTTAAATTATGGTTCTGGCTGTCATTAAGTGTTGTAAATGCACTTGCTGAATTGAAAAAATTAAAAATGGGCACACCATATATTAGTACATAGCCAGTATTCTACGTTGACAACTACGTAGTTTACTACGTTGACAACTACGTAGTTGTTTCGAAGGCGTTTTACCACATCTCTTTTGCCGGGTAAAACGGGTTCAGAATGAATGCTTTCACAAATTACCCACTCTCTCCGGATATTTGTTAATTTTGCATTCCGGTAAAGGAAATATCCTATGGAAAAAATTATCGTCGGTCTGTCGGGTGGAGTAGATTCGAGCGTGGCGGCTTACCTGCTGAAACAGGAAGGCTACCGGGTAGAGGGAATGTTCATGCAGAACTGGCACGACACCACCGGACTGCTGGCCGGCGACTGTCCCTGGGAAGACGATCTGCTGGTGGCCAGGCTGGTGGCCCACAAGCTTGACATCCCCCTTCATTTTACCGACCTCAGCGGCCCGTATTACGAACGGGTGGTGAATTACATGTTCAGGGAATACCAGGCGGGACGGACACCCAATCCCGATGTGCTTTGCAACCGGGAGATCAAGTTCGACCTCTTCATCCGGGAAGCCGAAAAACAGGGGGCCGGCACGGTAGCTACCGGTCACTACTGCCGGAAAGAAACCATCGGGAAAAACGGGAAGACCATCCACCGGCTGCTGGCTGGAACCGACCCGAACAAAGACCAGAGCTATTTCCTGTGCCAGCTTTCCCAGGAACAGCTCTCGAAAGTGATCTTCCCCCTGGGGCATATGAAAAAACCGGAAGTACGCAAACTGGCCGGTTCCATGAAGCTGGCCACGGCCTTCAAAAAAGATTCGCAGGGCATCTGTTTTGTGGGCAAGGTCGACCTGCCCACCTTCCTGCAGCAGAAACTTAAAGCCCGGGAAGGAACTGTGATCGAGATCCCGGCCGGACTTCCGCAATACAGGGAACGTACCACCGGACAATGCAGGCAATGGGCAGAAAAAGGGGATTTCCACTTCATTACCCGCCCGTGGACGTATGATCCCGGCATGGGGACGCCGGTGGGAAGTCACCGGGGCGCCCACTTTTTTACCATCGGACAGCGCAAGGGGCTGAACATAGGGGGTAAGGAGCAGGCATTGTTCGTAATAGGGACAGATGTGGAGCATAATTTGCTGTACGTTGGCCAGGGGCAGGACCATCCGGGCCTGTACCGCCGGGGTCTGTTCATTCCTGCCGGTGATGAGCACTGGGTCAGGCCCGACCTGGCATTATCCCCCGGCGAACAGGCGCCCTACCTGGTAAGGATCAGGTACCGGCAGCCCCTGCAGCAAGCCACCCTTCACAAAACGGCAGAAGGGATCCATATTCTGTTCGATCAGCCACAGCGGGGCATCACCCCGGGTCAGTTTGCCGCCTGGTACCGGGAAGACGAACTGGTGGGATCGGGAGTCATTCAGTAGGAACGCTTACGCAGAGTTCTCAGGGTTTCTTCGGCCGCTTCCTTCAGGAAAAGGAAATCGATACCGGCCGTGATCAGCATATACCCTTGCAGCATATATTCCTTTACCGCCCGGGCATTCATACCGAAAATACCTGCCGGGATCTTTTTCCTCCGGCATTTTTCATTGATACGGGCTATCTCCCGCTGCACCTCTTCATCCTCCACCTGTCCGGTTTTGCCCACGCTGGCCGAGTAATCGTACGGCCCGATAAACACGGCATCGAATCCCGGCACCTGAAGAATCTCGTCAATATTTTCAAAAGCCTCATGGTGCTCCAGCTGGATGATCACCATCAGGTCGTCATTGGCGGTTTTCATATACCGCCCGAAAGCAAGGCCGTAGGTATGCGCCCGGGCAATACCCACGCTCCGGGTCCCTGACGGGGGATAATGGCACATCTCAACAACCCTTTTTGCTTCAGCCGCTGTTTTTACGTTCGGAACAATGATCCCTTCCACCCCCAGGTCGAGAACTCTCTTGATCCAGGCCTCATCCGATGCCGGCACCCTCACCACCCCGCTGCATCCCGGGGCCAGGGACTGCAGCAGCAAACCGATCTGCGAAACATCCAGGGCCGAATGCTCGGCATCGATAAACACCCAGTCGTACCCCAGAGAAGAGACGATCTCGGCCACTTCCGTGGAAGGCAGGGTCAGCATGGTTCCGATCAGGGGCTCATCGCCCTGCAGTTTTTCCTTTAATGTGAATTTCATATGGTTACCTCCTGCAGATAAGTATAAAGGTTAACAAATTACCAGTACAGGTCCATCACCCCGGTCAGGGCATGGTCTTCCACCCTGCGGGCCTGGCGGTAGAGGGCCTTCAGGTCTTCCGGCGCATCTTCCACCATATAGGCATGTCCGGCCCATTCAAGCATTTCCACGTCATTGTAATCGTTTCCCAGGGCCAGGGTGCGTTCCCGGTCAATCCCCAGGTGATCCGACAGCCAGGCGGCAGCGGCTCCCTTGGATACCCCGGGATGAAAAAATTCCATCCAGAACCATTCTCCGCTGATAGGCGAGGTGGAACGGATCACCCGCACTCCTTCGAACTTCGCTGCCAGCTCATCAAATTTCTTCCCATCGGGGGGCACAATGGCCAGTACCTGTGAAACCGTTTGAAAAGGGATATTCTTCCCGTCGAATGGACTGGCGTAAGGCCTGTACAGCTCGCAGCGTTTTTCGAAATCAGGATTCAACTCTTTCCCGGGAAAATATACAAAATGATGATTTTCCGGCACTTCCCTGTGCACCATGAACCCCACGCCCTCCTCCACCAGCTTTTCCACCACTGCATCGGCCAGAGGCCGGTCGAGGCTGCAGGCATGCACCATCTTTTTGTTCTTCCAGTCGTATATCCCGCACCCGGTACTGAAAATCAGGTAGTCGACGGGAAAATCATCGGGAATAAGCCGCCTGAAAGAAAAGAGGTTCCGGCCGGTGGCAATCACACGAACAATTCCCTCGTCTTCCATCCGGTGCAGGGTTTCCAGGTCGCGGCTGCTCACGCTGTTCACCGGATGATGCAAGGTGCCGTCGAAATCGGTAAGGACCATTCCCGGTCTGGTCTTTTTCTCCATCATCAGTCGAGTATCTGGTATGATCCGTTATTTACGGGCATATTCAGTGTATTCAGTATTCGTTCCAGCATGATCCCTTCATTGGGATCGTAATTATAACCAAACGTAGTGCGAACCCCGCTGGAAATAAAATGTACCGCCCGGTCGAGGGCAACGGGCAGGCTGTCGCCCTGCAGCAAAGAACCCACCAGCACGCTGGCAAAGCAATCGCCTGTGCCTGGATAATCGGCCGGCAGGTAATCACAGCTCACCCGCCAGAAACGTTTATCCTGTCGGTTATAAGCGATCACCGAGGTGCGTTTGCCGGAATCCTGGTCGGGCACGCTGGTCACCACCACCATGCCGGGACCCATTTCCGAAAGTTTTCTGATCCAATCTTTCAGTTCCTGTATCCCTATTTGCGCGGGCGGTTCCTTTCCAAGAAGAAAGGCAGCTTCTGTGAGGTTGGGAGTGATCAGGTCGGCCCGGCCGATGAGCTGACGCATTTCATTCACCATCTCCGGTTTCATGGGACCATACAATTTCCCGTCGTCGCCCATCACAGGATCAACCGCCACCAGCAGCTCTTCGTGCCGGAAAGCGGCGATCATTTCCTCCACCATCCTGATCTGGCGGTGAGATCCGAGAAATCCGCTGTAAATGGCATGAAAGCTGATTCCCAGCCTTTTCCAGTGGTCGATAAAAGCGGGCACATGATCGGTCAGGTCGACAAAATGGAATGCTTGATACCGGCTGTGCGCCGAAAGCACCGCCGTGGGCAGGGGACACACCTGTATGCCCATGGCGGAAAGAATGGGGATCACCGCTGTAAGCGACACGTGTCCTATTCCCGAAAGATCGTGTATGGCGGCTACCCGTTTTACCGGACTCTTCATCAGCATCAGTTTTTCATGTTTTCATTCAACCAGTTTCCCGCTTCCTCTATCCGCTCTGGCTTTCCAACATCCATCCACACATCCCCGTTGTGGGGATATGCCATCACCCGGTGGTTGCGGGCCAGTTCCAGGTAAACGGGAATGATGGGAAACGAAGGGGTTGTGGCTTCATACAGTTTGAAGATTTCTGACGATAAGACATGTATCCCGCTGAATGCCAGGGGAACCAGATGCCCGTTCCCGGAAACATCCCCCCGGGTCTCCCCCGTTCCGGCATTTTTCCAGGCCCGCAACCTGCCGCTTTCGTCAAAAAGAAGGTAGCGCGATGCATTCCGTTCCCTGACCGCCAGGGTAGCCAGGGCGCCCGATGTACGGTGCCTGTCGATCATCCGGTGAAGGTCGATGTTGCTCACCACATCCACATTATACACCACGCAGCATTGCGCCCGGCTCAGAAATGGCGCCGCCCTGAAAATCCCTCCGCCTGTATCGAGAAGCCTGTCTTCTTCACCGGAAATTTCCAGATCAATGCCGAACCGGTTCTGCCGGTCAATGTATTCTCTGACCTGCTGTGCATGGTGGTGTACATTCACCACAATCCGGGTAATTCCATGGCTGATGAGCTTTTTCACAGCCTGCTCCAGCAGGGTATACCGGCCCACCTGTAAAAGAGCTTTGGGTTGATGCCTTGCATGCCGGCCCAGCCGGGTTCCCATTCCGGCAGCCAGGATCATGCCCCGTATGTTTTCTTGGTTTCCCATTCCTTTCAGGCCATTGCTGTATCAGGTATTTTTTCCCAGTTCCCGGTGCCACACCGATACATCCACCGGGTATGCCGACCGCAGGCGTTTTGCCAGCCTTTCCGCCATATAAACCGAACGGTGCTGTCCGCCGGTACATCCAAAATTAACCATCAGGTGCCTGAAGTCGCGGCCCAGGTATTTTTCCACAGCTTCCGACACCATCCGGAAGGCATCGTTCAGGTATTTCTCCACTTCTTCTTTTCCTTCCAGGAATCCAATCACTTCCCGGTCGAACCCGGTTTTATCCCTGAACTGAGGCAGCCGGCCGGGATTATCTAGAAACCGGCAGTCGAACACAAACCCTCCGCCGTTTCCGGAATAATCGGCCGGAATGCCGTTCTTGTATGAAAAGCTGGTGATCATCACCCGCAGGCCCTCGCCCCCGGGGTCCATATGCCTCAGTTCATCGGCAAAAGATGCTTCCGACATCCGGGGTAAAATATCCTTCAGATAAGGGATTTCAACCGGCATCTCCCGGTCGGTCAGCAGGGAGTTCAGATTTTCCAGCACCGGGAGGATGCTGCGGATAAAATGCGGTTTCCCCTCGAACCAGCCCCGGTAACCGTATGCCCCCAGCACCTGCATCATACGCAGCAGGGCAAACGCCGTGAACTCTTTCCGGAAGTGTTTCTCATCCAAACGCAGGTACCTGCCGGCTTCCCTGAGGTAATGCTCCAGCAGCCCCTCCCTTTCTTCCGGGGAAAAACCCGCACGGGCCTGAAACAGCAGTGAAGCGGGATCATACGCCAGAGGGCCCTTTCTGCCGCCCTGGTAATCGATGTAATACAGGCCATCGGCACAGATATGGATGTTCCGGCTCTGAAAATCGCGGTACATAAAATAGGAAGCATCGGCAGAAGCCAGGAAAGTGCACAGCTCACCGAAATCCTCCTCCAGCTTTGCTTCATGAAAAGGCACTCCCGAAAGACGCAGGAAGAAATACTTGAAATAGTTCAGGTCCCACATCATCGACTGCCGGTTAAAACGTTTCACCGGATAGGCCTGTTCCATCTCCAGCTTTTCCCCTCCCGTCAACTGAAACCTGAGCAGGTCGGTCAACGCCTGGCGGAAATATTCCATTACCTCCGGTCTGTCGCCACCCGGTTTCCCGGCCGCCAGCACCTTTCCGAAAAGGGTACTGTCGCCCAGATCGCTGATCAGGTAAAGGGATTTCTCCTCATCACCGGCCAGCCACCGGGGAACCGGCAGTCCCATGCTGTTGAACTGACGGGTAAATGATACAAAAGCACGGTATTCGGGATGATCGGGATGATACACCCCGATCGCCGTTTTCCCTCCGCCGGTAAGCCGGTAATATTCCCGGCTGGATCCCGAAGGCGGGAAAGCCTCCATACCGGTCACTTCTTCACCCGACCAGGTTTTGAAAAGGTCCTGCAGAAAAGGTATGAAATGTTTCAATGCTCCGTGTTTTACCCGACAAAAATACAACTATTTACAAATAGGCATGAATTTCCTATTTTTAAAACGTCAATCGTCCGCTCATGCGTGTAGACCTATACAAAAAAGATCTGAACAATGTGGTGGAACTGCAGGTTCTGGAAGAGGATCTTCCATACCATCCGGGCATGAGGGAATCGTTCTTTCTCGATACGGAAGTATTCAACCTGCTGACCCATTGTTTCGAAACCAGTCACTCCCTGTACGATTACCAGGAACCCACCCGCTATTCGGCAAGGCAGATCGTAGCCCTGCACCATGCCCTGAAAAAAGAACGGAAGGTTCTGGAAGAAATACAGGAAGAAGCATCCTTCATCTCCCTGATCAGAAGCCGGTTCATGGGCACCCTGTTCCTTTCGGCCCTTGAGGAACAGGATGCATTATGGGAGAAAAAATGGGAGTTTTACCGCCACCGGCTGGCCGGGGTGGTCCGTTCCCTGGTGAATTTAACGGAACTTTGTATGAATACCGGCAAAACCCTGTGGGTAACCGGTTATTAGGCCCTTCCCTTTCTTCGCCCTGTGCCCGCTTCCCTCTCGCCGAAGAATTTTTTCACCCGGGCGATCATCTGGTTTTCTGTCATTTTATCGGCCTTTTCCACATGTACAGGGATATTCCGCAGGCTTTTGTTCCCGCGGATCTCCTTCCCAAGCTTTTTCCCCGTTTCAGCCGGGCCGAAGAGATAAATCTCCCCCACCCCTTTCATGTGCGACAACAGCCGTTCAAAATACTCTTTGAACTGGTGTTTTCTCCTTTCCGTCCGTTTTCTGACAGGATTGATAAACATGCCTCCCAGGCGTGAGGCTTCTTTGGTTTCTCCTTCAATCCTTACCCTGCTTTCCACTTCCGAAGCGATGTGTTCCACCCTCACCTGGTCATCCAACAGGAAGATCAGGCAGGCTTTCTCGCAGTCAAGCCAAATCCCCAGTTTTGTATCCATAAATTGTGTTGATTTAAGAAGTATGTCATCCACAGAAGTCAGATAATCCAAACAATCCGGAAGAACCGTGGGGCCGGGAAACCCATATCTTTAAAGATAATCAATATGCGGTAAGATTTCAAGAAGAACCGGTACTTTTTATCCCCGTTTTAACAGAAAATAACAATGAAAAATTGGTTCGGACAGGAAAATGGCCATAACGAAAAAAGGGGGAACCGGAAACCGGATCCCCCTGAATGTTTTCTGAGGTTGTGCCCAGGACAGGACTTGAACCTGCACGCCCTTAACGAGCACCAGCCCCTCAAGCTGGCGTGTCTACCAATTTCACCACCTGGGCGGGTTGGAAGCGTGTATGGCGGGTTGGAACCAGTTCCATTCCTGTACCAAGACACGGCGGGAAGGACGGAAAGCCTTCGCATCCTTCCCCCTTCCCTGGTGCCCAGAACAGGACTCGAACCTGCACGTACTTGCGTACACTAGTCCCTGAAACTAGCGCGTCTACCAATTCCGCCATCTGGGCATTGATCTATCATTACACTATCTAAAGAACCAATAACTTTTCTGCAAAAAATAACTTTTCATTGCTTCACGCCCAGATGCCGGAATTGTCTCCCCTGCAGGCTGGCTCCTCCCGGAAATGGTCCACCGGACCATTTCTCCTGCCGGGCGGCCCTGCCATCTGGGCATTGATCTATCATTACACTATCTAAAGAACCAATGACTCTTTCCAAAAGGAACGGGCTGCAAAGTTAAAAATTTTGTAAAAATCATGCATGTTTTCCGGATAAATTTTAACCGGATAAAATAAACCCGGAGTGTTTTTCTCTCCGGGTTGGTTTTTCATAAATTCCTGTCAGTTTATTTTTCTGCCGGGGTCCTTCGGTATGGAAATTTCTCCACGGGCCGGTCTTTTTCCACACGCACCGAGCGGATCCGGCGTTCTCCTTCCACCAGGCTTTTCTTTCCCGGAGGATAGTAATCCACATACAGGGTCCAGAGATTCACCTGGTTCTCGGTCACGTCGATTTTTACATTCAGCGGGTCTTCCAGCCCAAGCTGCTCGTTATCATGGTATTCCTCCCAGATATCCACATAATACGGACCGCCTTCCACATGGTAGAATTCCACCTCCCCTACCTGGTTGGTCCATCCGGAAATGACCGGGTCGATAAAGTCAAACCAGTCTTCATAGGTATAATACAGGGTCACCTCCGCCCCGGGAACCTCATACTCATCCCAGTATTCCAGCACCAGGATGTTCACCACGGTCTGGGGCAATACGGTAATATCCATGAATACCCGGTCTATCAGGTCGTGGCGGGAATAAGCCGTCAGGGTGACGGTATACGTCCCGGTAGCATTGTACTGATGCACCGGATGGGTTTCGTAGGAGATGTATCCGTCGCCGAAATCCCATTCATAGGATACGGCGTCAATGGATCGATTGGTGAAATAAATATCCTCACCTGCTTCCACCACCCTGGATTCCACAGTAAATTCTGCTTCTGGTTTTATCCGGCATCCGGTCATGATCAGCGCCACGCCGGCATATAAAATGAATAGCTTTTTCATGATTCTGGTTATTGGTTTCTTTTAGCTTAACCAATCCAAATAATGTGCCATTTTTCCGGACATTCTCAGCCAGCCTACAGGTTTTCTTCGATAAAAGAAGAAATTTTCCGGTACAGGTGCAGGTTGGTCACTCCTCCCCTGAAGCCGTGTGCCTGGTCGGTATAAAAGTGCATATCGAAGGTTTTGTTCTCCTGTACCAGCCGGCGCACCAGTTCGGCCGAATTCTGGAAATGCACGTTGTCGTCCCCTGTCCCGTGGATCAGCAGAAATTTCCCCTTCAGCTGCCCGGTAAAATGCAGGGGGCTGTTATCGTCGTATCCGTCGGGGTTATCCTGCGGCAGGCCCATGTACCTTTCCGTGTAAACGGTATCGTAATACCTCCATGAAGTAACGGGTGCCCCGGCCACCGCCAGGCTGAACACAGCGGGACTTTTGAACAGGCACGACGAAGCCATGAAGCCTCCGTAGCTCCATCCGAAGATACCGATCCGGCCGGCATCCACATAGGGAAGGCTGCCCAGGTAGCGGGCCGCCTCGGTCTGGTCGATGGTTTCGTATTTTCCCAGCTGCCCGTAGGTCATTTTTTTAAACGCTTCTCCCCGGGCGCCGGTTCCCCGGTTGTCGACCGAAACCACCAGGATGCCCTTCTGGGCCAGGTACTGATTCCAGCCGAAATCCCACGAATCGGTCACCGTTTGCGAACCGGGACCACCGTATACCCGCATCAACACAGGATATTTCTTCCCGGGATCGAAGCCGGCGGGTTTGATCATCCAGCCGTTCAGCTCCACTCCTTCGGAGGTGGTAAAAGTGAAAAATTCCTTTTCGGGAATGCCGTATGCCTGAACCTTTTCCTTCAGGGCGGCATTGTCTTCGAGCACACGCAACAGGCGGCCCCTGCGGTCGTGCAGGGTTATGAGGGTTGGGGTACTGACCGATGAATGGTACATTATATAATAATCGAACGAGCGGCTGAACACGGCCCGGTTGGTTCCGGGCATGGTGCTGAGTTTTTCCTTCCGTTTCCCGTCAAGGCGGATGCGGTATACATCGCGCCGCAGGGGCGATTCTTCGGAAGCGGTATAATACAGCATGTCGCGCCTTTCGTCCAGGCACAGCAGATTGTGCACATCCCATTCGCCGCGGGTAACCTGGTTCAGCAGGTTACCGTTCAGGTCGTACAGATAAAAATGATTGTATCCGTCTTTTTCGCTGTAGATAAGAAAACGCTTCCCGTCTGGCAGGAAAGTGAGGTAATCATCGCTCACCTCGCTGATGTACCTTTCGTTCTTTTCCGTATACACCACCTGGGAATAGCCCGTGCGGGGCACGGCCAGCATGATATCGAGGCGGTTCTGCAGGCGGTTCATCCTGATGATGCCCAGCACGCCGGAATCATGGGTCCATTTGATGCGGGGAATGTATTGGTCGGTTTCCGGGCCGATGTCCATTTTCACCCGGCGTCCGGTTTCCGTATTCACCACCCATATTTCCACCACGGCATTCTTCTCACCGGCCTTGGGGTATTTGAAAGTATAGTCGCGCGGATACAGCCGGTCTTCGTAAAGGGTCATGTGGAACAGGGGCACTTCCGACTCGTCGAAGCGGTAGTAGGCAATGTGCCGGTTGTCGGGCGACCAGGCGTAGGCCCGGGTAAAGGCGAACTCCTCTTCGTACACCCAGTCGGTGTGCCCGTTGATAATGCGGTTTTGCTCCCCGTCGGTGGTAAGCTGTTTCTCGTCGCCTGTTTCCAGGTTCTTCACAAACAGGTTGTTGTTGCGCACGAAAGCCACCGATTTTCCGTCGGGTGAGAACGAAGCCACCTGTTGTTTCCCGTTTTCCGATACCGGTATCAGGTTTTTCCTGTCAGGCTCCCATACGTAATAATCGGCCAGGAAAGAGCGGCGGTAGATTTTTTCGAACCCGGTAACCAGCAGCATGCGTTTCTCATCGGAGGAAAAGGCATAGTCGCTCACCCTTCCTATCGTTTCGTCTGCCCGGCCGGGATGGAACAGGGTATCCACAGGCAGGCCGGTTTCGTAGCTGTATTTCACAATCAGATCGTCGTCGAAGGCCGTGTAGTGCCTTCCGTCGTTCATGGAGCGCAGCCCGCTCACGGTTTTCGCCCGGAAAGCCTGGTGCAGGTATATATCCTCCAGGGTAATGCGGGGCGATTCCTGGGCATGGAGGCAGAACGGAATGCTGATCAGTAAAATAAAAGAGATACGTTTCATGAAAAAAGGCATTTGGTAAATTCTACATATATCATCGGGGGGTAAATGTACAATTTTACCGGTAAAATACGGAGGATACAAAAAGCCCTGCCGGGTAGACAGGGCTCAAGGATTACTCCTGCAGCATATAGCCTTATTGTGATAAGATGTAAATTGGATAATAATCCTTTACAAATATAAAAAATTATTTTAATTTAGTCAACTCACCCAAAAACATACTAGCAATGTCACGTATACTCGGTTTAGACCTCGGAACCAATTCCATCGGCTGGGCGGTGGTAGACCCGGAAGAAAAACAGATTCTCGGAACAGGGGTAAGAATATTCCAGGAGGGAGTGGAAAACCTGGGCCAGGGCCAACGGGAAATTTCACGCAATGCCACCCGGAGAGAGACCCGTTCAGCCCGCCGGCAACATTTCCGCCGGAAACTGAGAAAAAAACTGATGCTGGAACTCCTGCGGAAACACAACATGTGCCCCCCCGCAGAAGATGAACAGGCTATGAAAGAATGGTTCAGAATGAATCCTTACGTGCTCAGAAAGAAAGCCCTGTATGAAGAAATCCGTTTGCCGGAACTGGGACGTGTTTTCTACCATATGGCGCAGCGTAGGGGATTTCAGAGCAACAGCCGGATTGTAAAAGAAGATGAGGGAAAAATCTTTGAAGGTAATCCATCTGAAGGAAAAATCGGGATCAATAGCACAAAGGAAGGAATGAGCTCCTACCCCACGCTGGGAGCTTACCTGGCTTCCATCGATACCCGGAATGAAAGAATACGCAACCGGTATACCACCCGGCAGATGTATATCGAGGAATTCGAAAAAATATGGGAAGCTCAGAATAAATTCCACCCGGAAATGGATTTCTCCCTGCGAGAAGCCATCGGGGGAAGAAAAATGGATAAAGAAAAATACGGCTATGCTAGGGACGGGGTATTGTTCTATCAAAGGCCTTTGCGATCGCAGAAATACCTTATCGGAAAATGCCGGTTCGAACCCAAAAAACACCGTTGCCCTGTCAGCGCCATTCCGTTTGAAAAATTCAGGGCCTGCCAGTTTGTCAACACCATCGAATGCAACGGGGAAAAACTTAGCCGGGAAGATAGGGAAAAGGCTGTTTCCTTCCTGTTATCGAAAGATAAAACAACGTTCAAAAATATCAGGAAAAAAATCAATAAGCTCGATTCATGCTACCATTTCAACTACCAGGACGAGGATAAAATTGTCGGAAGCCAAACCATCAGCCAGCTTTCATCCAGGAAATTCTTCGGAGAAAAATGGCATCAGTTCAGTGAAGAGGAGCAGGAAAAAATATGGCACATCCTGTTTTCATTCGACGACAAACGGTTGTTAAAAGAATATGCCATGAATCGCTGGGGCTTTGACGAGGAAAAAGCCCGGAAAATAGCCGGTTTCGGCTTGAAACAGGGATATGCCGGTCTGAGCCGGAAAGCCATCAACAACATCCTTCCCTTCCTGCAAATGGGCTTCACTTACGATGTGGCCGCAGTGCTGGGCGGAGTGAAGAATGCGTTTGGAGAGGAATGGGAACAACTGGATGAAGGGAAAAGGCAACTTGTTCTCGACCACATTCCCGAGATAGTGCACAGCAGGAAAAAAGGCGGTTTCATGAATGATGTACGCACCTTTTTAACGGAACAGTTTGCCCTGGATGAAACCCGCCTGAAAAAACTGTACCACCACAGCGTAGAAACCGACAACGGGGAAATTCTGGACAAACTTCCGGTAGATACCGATGCCGATCGTGAAATTCAGGCAATCCGAAACCCGGTGGTGGTGAAAGCCCTGTTTGAGGTAAGAAAGGTGGTCAACGGACTGATTGATCAGTTCGGACCGTTCGATGAAATACGGGTAGAACTGGCACGGGAAATAAAAGGAAGCAAGGAAGACCGCCTTCGCATCAGATGGGAACAGCAGGAAAACGAAAAAGAAAACGACAGAATCAGAGACATACTTTTGCAGCACAATCAGCCGGTAAACCATGAAAACATTCTGAAATACAAGTTATGGGAAGAGTGCCAGCATATCTGCCCCTACACGGGCAGGCAAATAGGAATAGACCAGCTTTTTTCGGGCGAGGTGCAAATTGAGCACATACTTCCCTGGAGCCGCACCCTCGACGACAGCTACATGAACAAAACCCTGTGTTTTGCCGATGAGAACAGAAACAAGGGCGACCGCACCCCGTACGAATATTATACCGAAAAAGGAACCTGGGAAGAGGTAAGGCAGCGAGCCCTGACCCTGTTTAAAAATTCGCCTGAATTCCCCAAACGGTATGCAAAATTCAGACGTTTCACCCAGAAGCAACTGGATGATGATTTTGCCCGCAAACAATTGAACGATACACGTTACCTCAGCCGCGAAGCAAAAAGATACCTGAAAAAGGTATGCCGTACAGTAAACGTTGCTTCCGGAGGCATCACAGCCAAACTCAGGTATATGTGGGGCCTGGATAGTATCCTGAATCCCGGGGCACAGAAGAAAAGCCGCGACGACCACCGGCATCATGCCGTCGATGCCCTGACAATGGCCGCCCTTACCCTTTACCATGTACAGCAACTCTCCCACTGGAACCGGTACAGAAGAACCGGAACAGAACCGCGCTTTCCCGACCCCTGGGAAGATTTCAGGTTCCAGGCAAAACGTTCCATTGAACAGATCCTGGTTTCACATGAGAAAAAGAACCGGGTAATTACCCGCCGCATGTATAAAGCAAGAAAAAACGGAAAGGAATACAGAAACCTGGGGCTGGCTGCCCGGGGACCTCTGCACAAGGAATACATTTACGGAAAAAGAACAACCAACGGAGAAGAAGCTTACCATATCAGGAAACCGCTTGCCAGCCTGGATACTCAGGCCCAGGTTATGAAAATTGTCGATCCGGTGATCCGAGGGCTGGTTTTGAACCGGATTGAAAAGCTGGGCGGATTTAAAGGGAAAAAAGTACCTGAAAATACATACGTGGAAATGAACGAAAACGGGGAAACCCAATGGATGATCCACCTCCCCGGCAAACAGGGTGAGCAGGTACCGGTCAGGTCGGTCAGGATCAGGGAAAACCTGGGTTATGCCGCCCGGCTGAAAAAGGATGTAAACCAGCATGTGAACCTGCGGAACAATCACCACGTGATGATTTATGAAGACAGGAACGGGAATCTCAATGAACAGGTAGTCACCTTCTGGGAAGCCGTGAGGCGAAAAATCAACAAAGAACCCCTGTACCAATTGCCACCGGATGGAGAAAAAATACATACGGTACTGAAAGTAAATGACCTGTTTCTGATTGGGCTGGAAATATCAGCCGACATGCAAAACATACCCCGGGAACGGCTTGCACGCCATTTGTACCGGGTGCAAAAACTATCTTCTATGTATTATACATTCCGTTTGCATACAGCATCAACCATAGATAATCCGTCAGATGAAATCAGAATAGTAAGTTTTAAAAAATGGAAACAGTTGAATCCTGTAAAAGTCCGTCTGACTATTACAGGCCATATTACAGGCATTGACAAACCATGCTGAAAAGAACCGTATGCATTGAAAACCCGTACTACCTGAAATTCAAGCTCAACCAGCTCATACTGGAAAACCGGGAAACGGGCAGCACCCGGTCGGTACCGCTGGAAGATCTGGGGTTTCTCATGATTGACCATCCCCAGGTGGCAGTGAGCCAGGTATTGATGAGGGAGCTGGCCCGGGCCGGCGTGGCGGTGGTTTTCTGCGATGAAAAACACCATCCTTCTGCCATGCTCCAAAGTTTTGATGGCAACAGCATTCAGACAGAACGTTACCGGCAACAGATTGCCGCCTCAGAACCTATCAAAAAAAACCTGTGGAAGCAAACGGTGGAGGCCAAAATATCCAACCAGGCGGCCCTGCTGGCTGTGCACAGGAAAAAGAGCGGGTACCTTCTGGCATTTAAAAAAGCGGTGAAAAGCGGCGATACGAGCAACCAGGAAGCCCGCGCCGCCCAGGTATACTGGAAGGAATTGTTCGGGCCGGGATTCAGAAGATCACGCGAAGGCCTGCCGCCCAACAACCTGCTGAATTACGGGTATGCCGTACTGCGAGCTGCCATGGCCAGGGCCATTGTATCATCGGGCCTGCTGCCTTCATTCGGCATCCACCACCGCAGCAAATACAACGCTTTCTGCCTGGCCGACGACCTGATGGAACCTTACCGGCCCTTTGTGGATGCAGCCGTTTACGAGTGGATGCATACACGTTCTGATTTTCATGTGATGGATACGGAAACAAAATCCCATCTACTGAACATTTTGAATCACGATGTGCTGTTCACCAGGGTCAAACGGCCCCTGGGAATCGGCCTGTCCCTCACCACTGCCTCGCTGGCAGGCTGTTTTGCCGGAAAATGTAAAAAGATCAGATACCCGTCTTTTTGCTGAAACATGTCATTAAAAAGGATCAGCGCCTACCGCATCATGTGGTTGTTCGTATTTTTTGACCTGCCCACCAATACAAAAAAAGAACGCAAGATTGCGGCAGGGTTCAGGAAAAAGCTGCTGAAAGACGGCTTCAGCATGATGCAGTATTCGGTGTATGTAAGGCACTGTGCCAGCAAGGAAAGCGCCGAAGTGCACCAGAAACGGACCGTGGCCATCATTCCCTCGCGGGGGCAGGTCAGCATCCTGCAGATCGGTAGTGTTCCATTGAGTGTGTCTGGGCTGAATCTTCTTCTCGTAGCTTTGCATTGTAAATTTATGTTTTTTTTCAATTTCAGGATTTAATAAACAATCTCCATTAATTGTTTATTAAATCCA
>DSCJ01000082.1 GCA_011049175.1 Bacteroidota bacterium
CTGGCCCTATTTACTAAAGATATGGGGGGAGGTCAATTTGAAAAATGAAAAACCAATGCCCTGTTTATGGGCATTACAAAAGAAAAAATACCGACTTTAGAATTTAGTCGGATAACAGTGATATTTTTTCGGTTTCTCAGGTGTATTATTACGAAAACGGGTTTACCTTTTTCAGGGGAAATTTACAGGAGCTTTTTCAGCAGTTTGATTTTGTCTTCCGAATAGAACTCGTACTCCTGCTTTTCCAAACCTTCCAGATTATCCCCGTATTCGTTAATGCTTTTTAATATGCTTCTGATTTCGCTTTTGCTCAGGGGGGCTATGATTTGCTCGGCTATTGCACGTTTGGTCAGAGCAGATCCGCCTTTTGACGAGGATATGAAATCGTTGATGTATTCCTTAGCCGGTTTGGGATAGATTTCCTGCAGAACTAGGCCCAGCTCAGAAAGAGGGACTTCATTGATCTGATTATAAAGTGGCTGTATATCAGCTTTCCTTTCTTCAGAATACAGCCTGGAAAATGTGGATGAGTCTGCACGGCTTATTTCCTTTGTTCTTTCGTTAAATACAAAAGGGTGGGAGTATGCTTCTTTCAAGGCATATATCTTTAGCGAATCGGATTCTGTTTCTGCATTTTCCAGTTTCTGTTCCCACTCTGTTGGCGGTGAAACGGAGTAATACACCAGTGAATCGCTGAACGCAATTTTTATATTCCACTGGACAGGGAAGTTTTCCAGGCGGCCTGTTTTATAAATGGATTTTGTATCAGGCTCAAACAGATAAAGCGATGTTTCTGTATATACCGTTTTGGATATTCCGCCATCGGGAAAGCGTGCTATTCCTTTGGGCGCTCTGAATGCTTTTGTGGTAATAAACAGGGCTATCCGCGTATGGTCATCATTCCAGGCAGCGCTGTGGTGAATTTTATAGCTCAGGGAAAGGTAATCGGAATGGCAGGATGCCAGAAACAGCAACAAAAAGATTGATAGAATGGTTCGGGGTCTTTGAAGGCGTATCAAAACAAAGAATGATTTTTTTGGTTTTTTGATTTACGGGACTTAATGGCCACGCCGGTTCATCGTTTCCGCTTAGTAGAAAAAGATCAACAGAACGGTGAATATAGGAATTTTTCACCGGTTTCCCGGTTTTTTGCATGCTTTTTTGCCCTCAAAAAAGCATGTCGCTCCGTTCCGGGAACGGAGCGAAACAATGGCCGGTGGGATGAAAATATAAAAAAAAGCAAGGGGATTATTTCATTAATCTCCTCACCTCCATTACTTCATCACCCGATTACGCCAGCCTCAGGCCCCCCCAATATCTGAACCTATGCACCCCAAAACCCTAATCCATTTTAACATTTTTTAATACAGCCTATTATACAATATATCCCGGCTCATTATAACTTTGTGCTGACATCAGAAACAGCGGCCCGGATTGAAAGGTCCGCAAAAAAAGGGGCAGGAGCCCCGAGTCATGCAGGGCCATGCCGGAGGAGGCGAGATGTTTGTGGGGGACATATCAACACTACTTCGGCAGGCTCTGGATGGCAGGTCATTCAGGAAGAGGATATTCTGAAAACCACGTTAACGGAAATCATAAACTGCCGGAGCCATGAAAAGAGCCGTCTTTTTCTGTGTTCTGACATGCTTGTGCACTGCCGGGGTAGTGGCCCAGGAAACAAAAAAGGAACAGAAAGGGAAAGAGAAAACACAGGCCGAAACCGGTAAGCCGCAGGAAAGCTGGAATGTGACCAGAGAGGTGGATGAGCACGGGAACATTATCCGGTACGACTCCACCTATGTATGGTCATACCGCACGGGCAGGGGCGATACCATGCGGGTACAGATCGACAGCCTGCTGAAGTCGTTTCACTTTTATTTCGGCCAGCATTTTCCCGATATCTGGGAGAGAAGCCTGATCGATCCCTTCCGGAACGATTCCCTGTTTCACCGCGATTTCTTCGGTGAGGATTACTTTCACCAGCGGTGGGAAGAAGATTTCTTCCACATGGATGAGATGTTCCGGAGGATGGATTCCCTGCGGATGCGGTTCTTCAGGGAATGGTATCCCGAATGGATAGGTCCACCGAAACGGAAAGAGCCTGCCGGAACGAAGATATGACGCACTGTCAGGGCCTGGAACGGGATGCATGACCATATCATGAAAAAACCGGATCCCGGCGGGGCAGGGGATATTATTTTTTTGCCGTTCACAAAAAAAGCATAAATTTGTATCAAACCCGGAAAGGGAAAAGAGGCAGGAAAAAATGAAACGGACCTATCTTCTTGTTTTGTGCCTGATGATGACCGGCACGGGATTCCTGCAGGGACAGGGGTTATTCAGGTATCCCGGCATGTTCAGTGTTCCGCCACGCACTCCCGATGCCCGGATGCAGACGGATGATGCTTTCGGCATGGATCTGATGCAGCCCGGCAATTTCGACCTGGATATCGATCTGGGCACTTCCTTCGGTTCTATGGGGAGCACGGGAAATGTTTTCAGTACGTACCTGGCGCCCCGGTTCAGCTATCAGGCCTCCGAGCGTTTCAGGCTTACCGGGGGAGTGGTGTTATCGACCACCGGCATGAACGCTTCCTTTGCTATGCCGGCAGCAGAAGGCATGAACAGCTTCTCCGGTTCGGGATCTTCCATGCTGGCCTATGCCAGCGGGCAGTACCTGGTTACGCCGAAACTGTTGATTTCCGGTACGGCATATAAAAATTTTGCTCCGGCAACCTTTGGTCAGAACAGCGGCATTTTTCCCCAGAATATGGATTTCCAGGGCATGTCGATGAGTCTGGATTACCAGCTCACCAAAGGCATCAGCCTGGGAGCTTCCTTTCATTACGATAACAATCCCTTCGGCTTCGGTTACTCTCCCTTCCACAGAAACAACAGCTATCTGCCCCTTCCCTGGCGGTACTGATCTTTTTTCCGCCATCGTTTTATGATGTGTAACGTGGATCTTCCTTTACGGGAAGCTTCACCATTTTCTGTACTTCCAGGCTGGGGAAGCCGAATTCTTCCACCACTTTACCCAGCATCAGGTACAGTCCTTTTCCCCGGAAGGGATATTTTTTCAGGGAAGAGGGAAAATGTACCGTATCGAAAAAATCGCCTCTGGCATCGAGAAATGTGCCGAAATACATCACTTCTTTTTTTACGGTGCGCACATACTTGGTGGTGACCAGGTTTCCCACCATGCGGATGGTTTGGCCGGTGTGCTGCAGAAGGGTAGCCGCCGTGGCCTCGCCCCGCGACCGGATCTTCAGCAGGTCGAAATCGTTCAGGGTAACGGGGAATCCCAGCAGCTCGATCTCATCCCAGGCATCTTCCAGGCGGCTCTGCTCCAGGGCAGGCAGGGTATACGATTTCGGGGACGTGTAGAAAAGAGTGGGAGCGGGGGTGGCCGGCTCATGGCGTACCAGCAGGTGGGCTTCCCACAGCAGTTCCTGCTTGCTTTTGCCGGTGAACCGGAAACCGTTGATGCGGATCAGCAGGATGAGCTGTTCCAGCCCCGGCTGCACCCGGTGGATGAAATCTTCCAGGTCGAGGTAGGGGCCGTACCGTTCGCGCATTTCAGGGATGGCTTTGCCTAATCGGTGTTCGAGGTTCTGCAGGTGCACGAAGCCCAGGTAGATGGTCTCGCCGGCAATGGTGGTGAGGTATTCGCTGTGGTTCACGCAGGGCAGCTCGATGCGGGCGCCGGCGCGGGCGGCCTCGTTCACATACACCCGGGTGCGGTAAAATCCCCCGAAATTGTTGATTACCGCCACCATGAACTCGAGGGGGAAATGGGCTTTGAGGTACAGGCTCTGGAAGCTTTCCACGGCGTACGAGGCCGAATGGGCCTTGGAGAAGGAATACCCGGCAAAGGATTCAATCTGCCGCCATACTTCCCGGGCCGTTTCTTCGGGTCGGCCTTTTTCCCGGCAACCGTCAAAGAACCTGTCTCTGATCTTCTGAAATTCTTGTTTCGAGCGGTACTTCCCGCTCATGGCCCGCCGCAGCACGTCGGCATCGGCCAGGTCGAGGCCGGCAAAATGGTGGCATACCTTGAGCACGTCCTCCTGGTACACCATGATGCCATAGGTTTCGCTTAGCTGCTCCTTCATCACAGGGTGAATGTAGCTGAAATCGCCGGGGTGGTGGAACCGGTGGATGTAGGCTTTCATCATGCCCGAGCGGGACACCCCCGGGCGTATGATGGAGCTGGCGGCCACTAGGGCGGTGTAGGTGTTGCACTGCAGCTTTCTGAGCAGGCCGCGCATGGCGGGACTTTCGATATAGAAGCAGCCGATGGTTTTTCCCGATTTCAACTGGCTTTTTACCCGGGGATCGTTCTTGAAGCGGGCCACGTCGTGCACATCGATGCGGATGCCCCGGTTTTTCCGCACAATCTCCGCACAGTCGCGTATATGCCCTATGCCCCGCTGACTCAGGATATCGAGCTTTTCGAACCCGATGTCTTCGGCCACGTACATGTCCCATTGCGTGGTGGGGTATCCCTTGGGCGGAAGGTCGAGGGCGGTGTAACAGGTGATGGGCTCTTCGGAGATCAGCACACCCCCGGCATGAATACTGCGAAGATTGGGGAAATCTATAATGCGACGGCCTATTCGCATAATCTTTCCGGCAATGTGGTCCTGGCTTTCTTCGTTGCCGGGGGCATCGGCCAGGGCGTCGATCTCATCGGCGGGTAATCCGTATACCTTGCCCAGCTCGCGCAGAATGGAGCGGCTACGGAAAGTGGAGGTGGTTCCCAGCAGGGCGGTGTGGTTCCGTCCGTGGCGCAGGAAAATGTAATCGAGTACCTCGTCGCGTTCCTTCCAGGAATAGTCGATGTCGAAATCGGGGGGACTGGTGCGTTTGGGGTTGATGAACCGTTCGAAATACAGGTTCAGCTCGATGGGGTCGACATCGGTGATTTTCAGGCAGTAGGCCACCACGCTGTTGGCCCCGCTGCCGCGTCCCACGTGGTAGAAGCCCCGCGACATGGAGTAGCGGATGATATCCCAGGCAATGAGAAAATACGAGGAAAATCCCAGGCGGTGGATAATGCCGAGTTCATGCTCTACCCGCCGGGCAGCCTCCGTGTGGTTTTTGCCGTAGCGGTACTCCAGCCCGTCGCGGGCCAGCTTTTCCAGCAGTTGCCGGTCGCCGGCCGCATCGCCGGTAAAGGTTTTTTTGTTCTTGCAGGTTGTGAAGTCGAATTCAAACGAGCAGGAATCTAGCACGGTTTCGGTATTCCGGATGATTTCCGGCCAGGGGGCGAACCGTTCCCTGAGGCGGGCGGGCGGGAGCATGGTTTCGCCGGGGGCAGCCATTTGCGGGGGTTGCAGGCGGCTGATCAGCAGGTTGTGTTCGATGGCCCGCAGATTTTTGTGGATGAAATGGTCGGAGGGATGGCGAAAGGTAACGGAATGCATCACCACCATGCGGCGGGTTTCCCTGCCGGCTTGCACCAGGCGGGATATTTGCGGGGGAGCCACCCCGATCCATTCGTGATCGTTCAGACCGGTGGCCGGCCGTCTGCCAAAGGGATAGATCACCCATGCGTTTTCAAAAGCCGGTGGGGTGGGAGGCAGGGGGGTGTTTGTGAGGTTGTGGTGACTGAGGAATTCGTTGAGTTCGCGGAACCCTTCGCGATTGCGGGCCAGGGCGGTGTACAGCAGCCGGTCGCCCGTGCGGAACTCGATGCCGGCCACCGGCCGGATGCCTGCCTGCCTGCATTCCTTCACGAAATCGAAAATGGCCGAGGTATTGTTGATGTCGGTCAGGGCCATGGCTTCCGCCCCGACGCGTTTCCCTTCGGCTACCAGCTCTTCCGGCGACAGGGTGCCGTAATGCAGGCTGTAATATGTGTGGTTGTTCAGAAGCATGCTGGTTTGTTACGGATTACGGGGTACTTACTTCCATCCCGATGCCCTTCTTACCGCATCGGGGCCGTAGCGCCGGCGCAGGCGGTCCATAGCCAGGTAGAGGCCGGCGGCTTCGGGCCGGTCGTCGAACATATTCAGTTGCTGCACGCCCTGTACCAGGTGGCTGAACCGCACGCCCACCAGCCTGATGCGTATCCGCCGCCGGTACAGTTGCCTGAAAAGCGCCAGGGTTACATCGGTAAGAATGTGGTCGAACGAGGTATAGGGGATGCGTTTCTGCAGGGTATGGGTGTCGAAATTCGCATAGCGGATCTTGACCGTGACGCAGGAAGTAAGCCGCTGCCGGATCCGCATTTCAAAGGCCAGCTTTTCCACCATGCGTACCAGCAGCCTTTCCATGGCCGGTATATCGATGCTGTCGCGCTCAAAAGTGCGTTCGGTGCTGAGCGATTTCCGTTCGGAAAAAGCCACTACCGGGCTGTTGTCAATGCCGTTGGCTTTTTTCCAGATATCGGTCCCGTTCTTTCCCATCACCTTTTCCATCATTTCCGGCGGCATCTGCCGGAGGATGGCGATGGTGGAGATACCCATGGAGCGAAGCAGGCGGAAGGTTTTTTCACCGATCATGGGGATTTTCCGGATGGACAGGGGGTCGAGGAAAGGCTGCACCCTTTCGCCCGGCACGTTGCGTATGCCGTTGGGTTTGGCCTCGCCGGTGGCGATTTTCGACACGGTTTTGTTCACCGACAGGCCGAAGGAGATGGGCAGGCCGGTTTTCCGGATGATGGTTTCGCGCAGCTCGCGCGACCACCTGAGGCAGCCGAAAAAACGGTCCATTCCGCTCACATCGATATAATGCTCGTCGATCGAGGCTTTTTCGTACAGGGGAGCCCGTTCGGCAATGAGGTGGGTAACCTCTTCCGAGTGGCGGGTGTAGCGTTCCATATCGCCCCGGATGAACAGGGCCTCACTGCACAGAAGCCGGGCCATTTTCATGGGCATGGCCGAATGTACCCCGAACCGGCGGGCCTCGTAGCTGCATCCGGCCACCACCCCGCGGTCGGACAATCCCCCGATGATCACCGGTTTGCCTTCCAGCGACCGGTTGTGCAGCCGCTCCACTGATACGAAAAACGTATCCAGGTCGAGGTGCAGCACGCTTCTGTTCCCGTATTCCATTTCGCTGTTCTCCTGTAAAAAAATCAAGCCGGAATTTTGTTTTTCAAATGTTTATTGTATATTTGATTAAAATTTCGTCAAAATTGATGATTAAAATATAAGCATTTGAAATGGAATTGACAAAAAAAATGTGGAGGGGTTTTTATTGAGGGTTTATCAGGAGCATGAAGATTTTAAGTTTATATAACGAAAAAAACAGGATGCAATGAAACATATCTATTCGTTTGAAAAGCTTCATGTATGGAAACTTTTTCCCGAACTGGTAAAGAAAATTTACAGGGTTTTGCCGGATTTTCCTGCCGGTGGGCAATTCAATCTGATTTCGCAGATGAAAAGATCTGCTCACCGGGAAAATCAATGCCCCCGAAAAATCTCAATATACCCCTAAACCTCTAAACAGCTAAACAATCCTTCTCCATGTCCCACTTACCCAACAACCTGAAACTGTTACGCAAGCGCAAACACCGCACCCAGGACGATGTGGCGCAGGCGCTGAGCATCAAACGTTCCACCTACAGCGGCTATGAGAACGGGGTGGCCGAGCCCGGTGTGGACGGGCTGCTGGCCCTCTCCAGGTATTTCCATGTGGCCGTCGATACCCTGCTCACCGTTGACCTTTCCGCCCTGTCGGAAAGCCAGCTTTACCAGCTCGAGCACGGAAGCGATGTGTACATCCGCGGAAGCGGGCTGCGCGTGCTGGCTACCACCATAGACCAGAGTAACCGCGAGAACATTGAACTGGTACCTGAAAAGGCCAAGGCAGGCTACCGCACAGGGTATGCCGACCCCGAATACATCAGCGAGCTGCCCCGTTTCCAGCTTCCCTTCCTCTCGCCGGAAAGGAAATACCGTACCTTCCAGCTCCAGGGCGATTCCATGCTGCCCATACCCCACGGGGCCTGGGTAACCGGCGAGTATGTGACCGACTGGGAAAACCTGGTTACCGGCCAGGCCTGTGTGGTATTCACCCTTGACGACGGGATCGTGTTCAAGATCGTGGAAAACCTGATCAGGGAAGAAGGCATCCTGCGGTTGTTTTCCCTGAATCCCCTTTACCCTCCCTACGAGGTGCCGGTGGGTGAGATCAAAGAGATCTGGAAATTCGTGCATTACATCAGCGAAGAAATCCCCGACCCCGTTTTGCCCGAGGAAAAACTGCTGTCTACCGTGGCACAGCTTAAAAACGAGGTGGAAAGGATCAAATCGAGGATGAAAAGCCGCTGAGCATTCGGAATGTAACTCTTTTTCACGGTTTTTCGTTTCATAACCGGATAATGTGTTAAATTTGCAATAAACAGAACCTTACCGTGGCTCATTACCGTTTGTATGTCCCCCTGCCGCCCATTCTTTCTGCCCTTGTGCTGGCGGTTTTGATGCTTTGCGGAAGCTGCAGTTTGTACAACGATTATAACCTGGAAGGGGAATACCGCCTGGTGGGAGGGGAGTATTACGACGGGCGGATGTACCCCCTGGAAATATTTGAGGGAACACTTGACCTGGCCACAACCTCTTATGAAATAGATTATAGTCTCAGCTTTACAAAAAAAGACGATACCGTGATCACCGAAGCCCACAGTGAAACGGGCGATTACAACTATACCACGGAATACGAAACGGCCGTTTTTGGAACGGAGGGAAAAGTGTTTTCGGGATACATCTTTTTTACTCCCCCCGAAGAGACCTCCGAAACCTGGAGCATGAAATACGAATATTATAAACGAGATAAAACCCTTTATCTCGATAACTACAGAAGCTTCCCGGAACTGGGGTATTATGTGGTGCTGCGCTGGGAGAAAACCGATTAGAATATCATAGAACGATTTATTGTGCAAAACCCGTCGCCGGGCGGGTTTTTTATTGACTTGTTCTCAAAAATTTCATATCTTTTAATAGATTTTAGAACCACCTAAATATCTGCGATATGAAACGTTTCTCAATTCTTTTCCTCCTTACCCTGTTCCTTCTGCCGGGATGCAAGAAGGATGTACAGGACACCGATGCCGAAATAGAAGCCATCAAAAATGTGATCAAACAGGAAACCAGCAGCTACCTCAAGCAGGATCTGGTCAATCTGGTAAAAACCTGGGCCAATACGGAAAACGCCACCCGGATTTCGGTAGGCAGCAATGGATACAAGGAATATGCGGGATGGGAAAAAGTATACGCCTTTTTCAAAGCCAGTACCAATGCCAACTGGAAAGATTACACCAATTACCGGGTAGAACGGTCGAACTGGCGGTTCGAATTTTGCGGCGATGGAGCCCTGGTGTTCTTTGATCAGAATATGTATTTTGATTACAAGGGAGAACCGATGAACACTTTTTCGAAAGAATTCCGGTTCATGGAAAAGATCAAGGGAGACTGGAAGATTGTGATGCTGCAATGGATCGATATGTCTTCGTTCACGGAAGAAGGGAAAACGGATGTGAAAACTTTCTGAACAGGCCTTTATCTGGTTTGCAACCTCACTATGGGAATGAATTTTTGTATTTGCCACCTTCAGTAAGGTAAAGTGCCTGCCTGGAAAGATTTTCTGTATGCTGAAAAAATGGACTGATCAATTGCTGGGGGATTCGGTCGAAACCGGCCTGGAAAACCGCTTTAACCATCTTATTCTTCTTCTGGTTATTATTACCCTGCTGGTGGCTAGTGTAATCAACCTGTCGCTTGACCTGGGGTTCTGGCTTACCCTGCTCACTTTCCTGGGGGTACCGGTCATGTTGTTCATCTACTGGGTATCCCGTTTCAGTAAGAAATATATGGCAGGTAAATGGCTTATGACCATCACCCTTTTCGTTCTGCTCGATTTACTCTGGTATCAGAATTCGGCTTCAGCAGGCCCTATCCTCTATGTATATATTGTTTTTTATTCCATTCTCATTCTGGTATGGGAAGGGCCCATCAGGAATGTTTTCGTGGGAGCTTTCTTTGTTAACCTGGTTGCCCTGGCATGGGTGGAATACCATTATGGTGAACACGTTATCCGGTATACCTCAGATGATCAGCGGGTGGTGGATGTGTACAGCGCCCTGGCCATATACTCCGTGCTGGCTACCTTCCTGGTTTCGGCTGCCAGAAACATTTTTATCAGGGAGAGGGAAAAAGCACGCCGGTCCGACCGCCTCAAATCGGCCTTTCTGGCCAATATGAGTCACGAGATCCGCACTCCCATGAATTCCATTCTGGGTTTCAGTCAGTTGCTGGCAGAGCCTGTTACCGAAGAAGAGAAGAACCAGTACGTAAGGATCATCAACGACAACAGCATTTATCTGCTCCAGCTTATCGAAGACATCATCGATATTTCAAAAATCGAGGCCGAACAGGTTGAGATATTCCCTGTAGAATTTGAACTGCAGGAACTTTTCGAAGAATTGAAAATGATTTTTCTTCAGTTACTGATCAAAAACGAAAAAAGCAACATTACCCTGGAATACAAAATACCTTCACCCCATCTGAGAATGCGTGCCGATAAAACCCGGTTGAAACAGGTACTATCGAACCTGCTGACCAATGCCGTGAAATTTACCGATAACGGCCGCATCGAAGTCGGTTGCCATATCCGCGGGGAAGAGCTGGAATTCTATACCTGCGATAGCGGGATAGGTATCCCGCCTCAACACCAGCAAGAGATTTTCGAAAGGTTTTTCAAAGTGGAAGATAAACGTCCCGACCGTATTTACCGTGGCACGGGAATCGGTCTGGCTATTTCCAGAAACCTGGTGGAACTGATGGGAGGAAAGATTTGGGTTGAATCGGAACCCGGCAAGGGATCCTGTTTCCGGTTTACCCTGCCATATGAACCGGTGGAGGAGCCGGAAACCTCGGGCTGGTCAGTGGCCCGTATGGCAGGGAAATACCATTGGGAAGGCCGGTTCTTGCTGATAGCCGAGGATGAGGAAAGCAATTACCTGTACCTGCATGAGGTGCTGAAAAAGACCGGCATATCCATTTTACGGGCCACCCGCGGGCAGGAGGCGGTGGATATGGTCAGGGACCATCCTGAGATTGACCTGGTGCTAATGGATATCAAAATGGCGGGAATGGACGGCTATGAGGCTACCCGGAGGATCAGGGCGCTGCGTAAAGACCTTCCGGTCATTGCCCAGACCGCTTATGCGATGGAAGGAGACGAAGCCAGAAGCCGCGAGGCCGGATGCAACGATTACCTGGCCAAGCCCATCAAGCCCGGTGTGCTGCTGCAGAAAATAGCAGAATACCTGGAATAGAAATATATTTCCTTGTATTTGAATAATCTCCTCTCTGGCAGGCGTGCTACATAATGTCCTGCGCTGTGGTGACACACAGGGGCATTCTGAAAGCAATATGCGGGTGGGCCGGGACGGTTTTTGTCATACGCATTTACAGCAGCCGGGTGGCCTGTGTGGGGCGGGGGGCCTTGACCACCAGGATGCGGACCTGAGTATCCGATTCGTTACTGATGTGGTGTGGAATGCGGGCCGGACTTTCCACAAGCGTATCGGCAGGAAAAGAACGGCTCTCCCTGCCTACATGGATGGTGGGGTTTCCTTCCAGCACATAAAAAAACACATCCACCGGGGTAATATGCGGTTTGAGGCTTTCACCGGGTTGCAGCAGGATATGGATGGCCTGGGCCGGTTCTTTGCTGTACAGTTCCCTTACATCCACCCCGTGGGGTGTTTGCCTGATGTTTTTTTCACGGTAATGAGCGGTAATCATGTTTGAGAGGTTTATTTGTCAAACAACCGGGCCGGCAGGTTTGTTTCATGGCAACACATAAAAATGTTTTCCCGCCTGGCCGGTTCAACACGCACCCTCTCTCCTCAGGCCCATCACCCGGTCATTTAATCCTCCGGTTTTCCAATATTTGAATAACTAAACCCCTAAACTTTGCCACCCGTGATTTTCCTGTTCAAAACATTCCGCAAAAAACCATGGTAACCGTTACATTATTTTTGTAACTTTCACCTGATTTATGCTTATGTGATTAATCAGGATGGGCAGTACGTATGGTCCCTGCCGGTTTTTAAATTTGATAGCCAGGGTGTGCAACCATTGGTTTTTTCATGAGCACACTTAATCAGGGTTAGGCCCTAAGGTGAATAATAATCCTTCTAATCAAAATTCGGGTTTATGGACCTTGTTTATATTGATGATTCAAAAGATGAAGAGGTTTCAGTATTTTCTGCTCTGTCAATTCCTGAGCACACCTGGAGAATATGCTTTAACCAAGTAAAAGATTATCGTCATTATTTGAAGGCAAAAGACGGCATATATGTTTATAAGGAGTTGCATGCATGGAAATTTGTGTCTGGAAGGGGTAAAATATCTGACAACGTAGTAACCAGGCATAGAAGATGTGAGATATTCAAAGAGGCCATGGATTTGATTGCAAGTATGCCCGGAATAAAAATTTTTAATACTGTTTTCCCGATAAAACAGGATGAACTCGCATTTGAAAGACTATTAAATAGAATTAATAGAACTGCGCAGGCTGAAAACACTAACGCTCTTTTAATTTGCGATGAAGGAAAGGAGGCTATCTATACAAAACTAAGACGAAGGATGGGGACCTATAACCCAATCGCAAGTCAATTTGGAATATGGGCAGATACAGGTGAGCAAATGAAGAATATTCCAATTGATAATATCATTGAAGATCCCTTTTTTAAAAAATCACATCAGTCTTATTTTATTCAACTAACTGACTTTGTTGCATATGCATTATTAAGAAGAGAACGTCCGGTAGAAAGTAAATCTCGTTATGGAATTCATGAAGCTTTTTCGCGACTCGAATCAGTACTCTTTAGGAAGGCAACCAGGAAGGATGATGAAGGAATATTAAGGCCATAAAAAAAGCAGAGCCTACACCTGCCACTAAAGACAGTTTCGGTCCTGCAATGTAAAAATACAACAAATTTTGAAATATTACAAAAATCAATGTGAAAAGTACTTATTAACAGATAAATACCTTAGGTATAAATATCCACTAAAGCCGAAGAAGCACCTGTCACGCTCTTTGCATCAAAAGCAAAGTCCGTGCGATGCTATAGCGGCCTGGTTCCAATGTTATATTGAGGGTACAAAAGGCACTGAAAAAACATGAATTCAACCTTATCATTTATCACAAACGAAGAAAATCAAAGTCTTAAAGAAAGATTCAGAACTCTCATAAAAGACACGTCTTTTTTTGACTGTCTTGTTGGATACTTTTATTCCAGCGGTTTTTACGCTGTTTATCCGGTCCTTGAGAAGACGGACAAAATACGAATCCTGATCGGCATAAGCACAAACAGGCAAACATTCGACATGTTGGAGCAGGCAAACAGGCAACCAAAAGCGGTGGTTGATTTTTCCCATGCCGAAACCAAACAGGAAATAGAAAATCTTGTCGAAAACGAGATGGCTGACTCCAAAGACAACCAAAATGTTGAAGAAGGCGTTCATACATTTATTGATTGGATAAGAAATGGAAAACTGGAAATCAGGGCCTACCCATCGCAGAAAATCCACGCCAAACTCTATATCATGACATTCCGGGAAGGCGACCGTGACACCGGCCGCGTCATCACCGGTTCCAGCAATTTCACGGAGTCCGGCCTGGTTGATAATCTGGAATTCAATGTGGAGTTACAGCGACCCGAAGATTACCAATTTGCACTGAAAAAATTCAACGAATTGTGGGAAAACGCTGTTGATGTCAGTGAGAAATATGTGCAGACAATTCAAAAAAAAACCTGGCTGAGTCAAAACATTACACCCTATCAGCTCTATCTGAAATTTCTTTATGAATATTTTAAAGATGAACTCAGCCAGGCGGATGAAGTTTTCGTTAAATATCTGCCCCAGGAGTTCAAGAAACTGGAATACCAGGAACAGGCGGTGTTGAATGCTAAAAAAATTCTTCTGGAATATGGCGGCGTGTTTATCTCTGACGTGGTTGGTCTTGGCAAAACCTACATTTCAGCCATGCTGGCCGGTCAACTGGAAGGACGGACCCTGGTTATCGCACCACCCTTTCTTTTGGAAAAATCCAATCCGGGTTCCTGGCCGAATGTGTTCTCAGACTTCAGGGTTCCCGCAGATTTTGAATCACTCGGAAAACTGGATGATCTCTTAAACAGAGGGACGGAGAAATATACCAATATCATCATTGACGAAGCCCACCGGTTTCGCACGGAAACCACCATCACCTATGAAAAACTGGCTGAAATTTGCCGGGGCAAACGGGTGATCCTGGTAACGGCGACACCCTATAATAATACTCCTCAGGATATCCTGAGCCTGTTGAAGCTGTTTCAGAAAACCAAAAAAAGCACTATCCCGAACCTTCCCGACCTGGAATCGTTTTTCGGCAACCTCGAGAAGAAACTCAGGAAACTGGATCGGAAGAAGAACTATGCCGAATACATCAGCACCGTAAAAGAGAACGCCCGGGAAATTCGCGACAAGGTGTTAAAATATCTGATGGTACGCCGTACCCGTACCGAAATCGAAAAATATTTTGAGAACGATATTAAGGAGAAGAGGTTGAAATTCCCCCGGGTTCAAAAACCCGCTCCGCTATTTTATGAATTGAATGATACAGAAGATGAAATATTCAATAAGACCATTGACCTGATCGCCAACAAGTTCAAATACGCCCGCTACATGCCTATGCTATATTATGAAGGCAAGATCGATCAGCTTGAAGCCCAGTCCCAGCGAAATATGGGACGGTTTATGAAAATCCTGCTGGTCAAGCGCCTGGAAAGCAGTTTTTTCGCGTTCCGCAATTCGGTGGACCGATTCTTATATTCCTATGAAATGTTCCTCAAGGAATTGGATAACGGTTTTGTATACGTTAGTAAAAAGTATATCAACAAGATATTTGAACTGCTGGAAAACGATGATGACGAGGCGATTCAAAGGCTCATCGATGAAGGCAAGGCGGAAAAATACGAAAGCAGGGATTTCAGGGATGACCTGAAAAAAGACCTGGAACATGACCTTGAAATCTTAAAAGAGATTAAATTCCTATGGCAGCAGGTGGAGCGTGACCCAAAACTGTTAAGGTTCAAAGAAGAGCTGTCAAAAAACCGCATTTTAAAAAACAATCACCTCATTATCTTTACGGAATCAAAAGAAACCGCCAATTACCTGTATAAAAACCTAAATCAACAATATCAAGGAAAGGTGCTTCTGTTTACAGGCGATTCGGGTGAATCCGTCCGGGATAAAGTCATCGAAAATTTTGATGCCCGCGCGCGTCACAAAAAAGACGATCATCGCATCCTGATTTCCACAGAAGTGCTCTCTGAAGGCGTCAATTTACACCGTGCCAATGTTGTCATTAATTATGATATTCCGTGGAATCCCACTCGGATGATGCAAAGGGTAGGCCGCATCAACCGGGTGGATACACCCTTTGACGTTATCCATACCTTTAATTTTTTCCCGACGGTGCAATCCAATGACCAGATTAAATTAAAGGAAGCGGCAGAAGGCAAAATCAGGCTATGTACTAATATATGGTGTGCCCATTTTTAATTTTTTCAATTCAGCAAGTGCATTTACAACACTTAATGACAGCCAGAACCATAATTTAACCTTCTCGCTTTCTTTGATTTGATC
>DSCJ01000050.1 GCA_011049175.1 Bacteroidota bacterium
ATATCAATTTAAATTGTATCTTGTAACTTATTCCTGCCCTGTCTTTCTCCATTATTCCACGAACATACAACATTAACGGTTAATGGCCTTCTTCTTCAAAATGTAAACATACGAGATATCTACATCCTCATATCGTAAGTCTATCCAGTACCTTCAAAAAATAACTCTTAACAGATTAGGTTGTTCAGAAACATATCTGTTCAACAGGCTACTCAAAAAGGATTGACCTCTGAGGGTTTTTCCATAAAAGCATCAGCAGCCGAAGGATTTTTTGCATGCTTTTTTGCCCCCAAAAAAGCATGTCGCTCCGTTTCGGGAACGGAGCGAAACCGTGGCCGGTGGGATGAATAAATCAAAAAGTAAGTGTCAGGAACGAATTTTTATTTCACCTGACATGTGATGGCTTTCTTTCTGTCATTGATTGAATAACTGTATTATGATTAAATCCTTTAATAAAAGCCTGCAAATTTGAGGAAGCAGGTATCTGCCAGTACTCAAATCAACCATATTCATTGTATTTGCGAATAAAATGCATTAAATGTCCGTTGCAAACCCCCAAAATTCTATTCATAATGAAACAGTTTGTTTCTATTTTCCTTCCCATGCTGTTCCTTTCCCTGACCGGTACAGCCCAGTTCACAGCTAACATGCGGAATGTACAATCGGGCCACACCGTGGAATACAGGGTATACTCCGACCTGAACCAGTACCGGTATGAGACCAGTCAGGACGGGATGAATCTGGTGATCATTGTAAAACCTGACCAGAACCAGACTTATGTCATTCTTCCCGACCAGAAATTCATTCACAAAACCACCTGCGACGGTATGATGAGCCGGATGAACGACCCCGTCCAGTCCCTGGAAGCTGTTAAAGAGGCGGGGGAAGTGGTTTCGACCGCTTCCGTTCAATACGAAGGATATGACTGCACCAAAGAGGATATCCACATGAACAATGAACCGGCGTTCACTTCCTGGTTCTCTCCCGGACTGAACTTTCCCCTGAAAATTGTGAACCACCTGGCCGATGAGACCTATATGGAAGTGAGCGGCATACAATCCTGGGATCCTAATCCTGAATTGTTTTCCCTGCCGGGCGGTTATACCGAAGTGGATGAACAGATGCGCCCGGTTGTGCCCGAACCACCGGCTCCGGAAAAATGGACGGAAAAAGAATTTACCGGCACACTGGAAGGGACCTTCCACAGGGGCGAAAGAATCCTTTTTACCGTGGTTTCCCGGGAATACCACAAACTGAGCTATTCAAACCAGGGCGAAGGCCCGGCCAAAGTGGTAAGAAGGATCATCCGGAACGGAAAGGAACTTCCCGACAATGAGCAGGGACCGGTAAAATACCGGACAACCCGTCTGCATCCGGGGGAGAAAAAAAACCTTACTCTCGACTGGGAGGTGGGAGATATTATCGAGTTGGCTGTGCATGAAGGAAGCATGCAGATTTCCGTTTCACCTGAAAAATAATCCCGGCCCCATGTGGCCTTCCTTTTTTTTATGCCCGCATAGTGTTTACCGATTGCGCGGGCATTTTACTGTTTATGGCCTCAGAAAAAACAATAAAAAGTTAAATAAATGCCCTTACTGTGCAGCAAAAAATTATTTTCGTTCGTCATATTATGAAAAAGTAAATATCAACCTCGTTTTTCACGCATGATACTGAATTACCTTACCATTACCTGGAGAAACCTGATCCGTAACAAAAGCTATGCATTGCTGAATATTCTGGGACTGACCACCGGAATGACAGCCGCCATGCTGATCCTTCTGTTCGTATACCAGGAATTGAGTTACGACCGGTTTTACCCTCAGGCCGAAAACATATACCGGGCCACCATGGATTTCAATATGAGGGGAATAAGCAACCGCATGGCCATTACCCCTACCCCGCTGGGCCCGGCTCTGAAAGAAAATTATCCGGAAGTGGCCAGCTATTGCCGGATCAGTCCCACCTGGAACCCGGTACTGATGGAATACGGAGAAAAGAAATTCTATGAAAGCAGCATGGTATATGCCGATTCAGGCTTTTTCAAAACCTTCGGCTATGAATTGATTGCCGGAGATAAAGAAAACACACTGAAAACCATCAACAGTCTGGTCATGACCCGCTCCCTGGCCCGAAAATATTTCGGTGAAGAAAACCCCGTAGGAAAAACCCTGCGCCTCAACACCTCACGGGAATATACGGTAACGGGTCTGATGGAGGATGTGCCGGCCAACTCCCACCTCCGGTTCGATGCCCTGGCTTCTTTTGTAACCCTGTACGATATAAGAGGGGTAAACAACATGGATTACTGGACCGGGAATATTAATTATTTCAATTATTTCAGGCTTGTACCGGGAACCGACCCTGTGCTTTTCGCGGAAAAAATGAATGATCTGACAAAAGAGCACACGGAAGAATTCCTTCAGAACATAGGGGGCAGCATGAGGGTATTTATCCAGCCGGTAACCCATATCCATCTCCATTCCGATTTCCAGTTCGATATGGGTCAGCCGGGAAGCATGATCTATGTTTACGTGTTTCTGGCCATTGCCCTGCTTATCTTGCTGGTGGCGGTGATCAATTACACCAACCTGGCCACGGCTCAATCCATCAGGCGCATGCGGGAAGTGGGCCTCCGCAAGGTCATGGGCGCCCACCGGAAATACCTCATCGGCCAGTTTCTGAGCGAATCGGTGCTCATGGCTCTTATGGCTTTTGTGGTTTCCATGTTCCTGGTGGAATGGTTGCTTCCGTTTTTCGGGAACCTGGTGAACCGGAACCTTTCCATGAGTCCCGGTACCCATCCCCTGCTGTTTGCGGGATTTCTGGGAATGGCCGTTGTGGTGGGAATTGGTTCAGGGTTTTATCCCGCTCTGTATGCTACAGCGTGGAGCCCTGCAGGTATCCTGAAAATGGAAATGTTCAGAAAGGGAAGCAGCCACCGGTTCAGAAACCTGCTGGTCGTTTCGCAATTTTTTATTTCCATTTCCCTGATAGTAAGCACTATGCATATATACAGGCAATTGCAATATATGTCCGGAAAAGAGCTCGGGTTCAACCGCGAACAGGTGGTGGTGATCCCCCTGAGAAGCACAGAACTACGTGAGAATTATCCCACTTTGAAGGACCGCATGGCAAAACTGCCGGGAGTCGTTTCCACATCGGTTTCACAAAACTACCTGGGCCGGTCGTTCAGCTTCAATGCCTTCAGGGAAAAATCGGCGGGCGACGACCAGACACAGATTGTGGCCAATATCGATGTGGACAAGGATTTTTTCAAGACCTTCCAAATGGAAATAGTTGAAGGAAGAGGTTTCCGCTCAGACGACGGTCCGGAAGAAAAATCGGTGGTGGTGAATGAAACCCTGGTAAAGAAAATGGGATGGGAAAAGCCTCTGGGACAGCAGCTCGTTTTCAACGATGACGATGGGTACGAAGTAGTGGGTGTTGTGAAGGATTTTCACATCACTTCGCTACGGCAGAGCCTGGAACCCGTACTGATTACCCACAGGAAAAACCGGTATCAGTATATCAATATTCGCCTGCATCCCGGAATGATCAAACAAACCATGCAGGAGATCGATAAAATATGGAAGGAAACCGACCCGGAATATCCCCTTGATTACCGTTTCATCGACCAGAGCTTCAACGATCTGTATGAGCAGGAACAGAGGCTGGGAGGGATATTCGTTTTCTTTTCCCTGCTGGCCGTATTGTCGGCGCTGGTAGGCCTGTATAGCCTGGTGGCCTATTCGGTGGAACAGCGGACCCGCGAAATTGCCATACGCAGGGTGATGGGTGCGGGCATACCAGCTATTCTGCGCCTGTTTAGCCGTGAGTTTCTTTCTATGGTTGCCCTGTCAACCATTCTGGCCTGGCCGGCCGTTTATTTCTTTATCAGGAAATGGCTGGAAGGCTTTGCTTACCAGACACCCCTCAACCTATGGCCTTTTCTGGCAGGGGCCGCCCTGGTAATGGTCCTTACCGTTCTGGTGGTGATCCTGCGGTCGTACGGGGCAGCCACGGCCAACCCGGCCAACAGCCTGCGGCACGAATAATGTAAATTTTTATTGGCTGCTACATACCGCATCACAGGATCCCGGCAAGCATTGCCTCCGGTTTAGGAAAGCCAGCATCACGATCAGGTGGAAAAAACCTTTCACACGCATCGTTAACCCTGTGTTTATTTTGTTCTGCCGGGTAGGTTTAACAGGTCTGCCTATCAGGTAAAGGAATCAACATTTTGACTTTCCGGACAAAAATGTTTATATTATCCGGAAACAGAAGCAAAACAGGATATGATCGGTTCCGTTATTGGTGATGTGATCGGTTCAACCTATGAAATATGCAATGCCGGCACGTGGGATTTCGACCCTTTTCCCGAAGGAACCACCTATACCGATGATACCGTATTAACCCTTGCGGTTGCGTATTCCATTCTGCATGGAACGGATTATGTTTCCGCAATTCAGGAATTTGCCTGTCGCTACCCGGGCCGAGGTTACGGCGGCATGTTCAGTATCTGGATATACGGGGAAAATCCGCAACCATACAACAGCTTCGGAAACGGCTCGGCCATGAGGGTCAGCCCGGTAGGCTTTGCCTTCGGTTCCGTGGAAAAGGTTCTGGGCGAAGCCCGCAAATCGGCCGAATGCACACACAACCACCCGGAAGGGATCAAAGGGGCGCAGGCGGTTGCCCTGGCCATTTTTCTGGCCCGGATGGGATGCCCAAAGAAAGAAATCAGGGAACGGATCGTGTCGGAATTCGGATACGATCTGGATAGAAAACTAAACGACATCAAACCCGGATATACATTTGATATAACCTGCCAGGGTACGGTTCCCGAAGCCATACTGGCCTTTCTGGAATCGGAAGATTTTGAAAGCGCCATTCGCAATGCCATATGGCTGGGCGGCGACAGCGACACCCTGGCCTGCATTACAGGGGGTATTGCCGAAGCGTTTTACGGTACCATTCCTGCGGAATGGCAGGAAAACACATGGAACCTGCTTCCGGAGGAATTCAGGCAGATCATAACCTCTTTCAGGAAAAAATTTTACAGTATGGAAAAATCCTGAAAAACAGGTTTTCCTGCATCACCCAGGTTATTTTCCCTGCCCCACAAAGGGCTTAATATCCAGCACCGGCGTACCGTTCAACGCATCCAGGCCGGTAACTTTCAGTACATTATCTTTCCTTTCCAGCAACTGAACGGTGGTCAGGCCGATCATGCTGGGCCGCCGGGGTGAGCAACAGGCAAATACCCCACGGAAATCTCCAAACCGGGTGGTGGTTTGCAGTTCGTAATCCTTCGACCTGTCGAAATAGAACAGTATGTTCAGTTTTTCAAAGGTTTCAATTTTATACAGCCCGTCGGCAAATTTCTTGTCAACTTCAATCAGGGATACCTCTTCCCTGATCCTGTCGGCCTGCTCAGGCCCCGCCTCTTCCCAGCGGTTGTGCACGTATCCTATAATCTGTATCTGCATTGGGTATGATTAAAGGGGTTCAACCGGCAGTATATATGTTTCATTCTCTTCTTTGATGAGTTTCACCTTCACCCGGTACACTTTTTCCAGAAGCGATTCGCTGAAAATTTCCTTTCCACCGGTTGCTACCTGCCGGCCCTGGTCAAGAATCATAAAACCGGAACAGTATTTCAGCGCCAGGTTCAGGTCGTGTATGGCCATAACAATGGTGATGCCCGAGCGGCTCAGCTCCTTCAGCAAACCCAGCACTTCGTGCTGGTGCCTCAGATCAAGGTTGGCCGTGGGTTCGTCCAGCAGAATGATCTCCGGCTCCTGGGCCAGGGCCCGGGCAATAAATACGCGCTGGCGCTGACCCCCGCTCAGCCGGTTAATGTCCTTCAGGGCAATATCCTCCAGGTGCAGCTGTTCAATGATCCCTGAAGTGACTATCCGGTCATTCTTCCCGGGGCTCCACCTTATGTAGGGATTCCGGCCGAGCAGTACCGTATCGAAAACCGTGGCGGGAAATACATTCTGCTGCATCTGCGGAACATAGGCCATTTGCCGGGCCAGCGCACGGGTATGAAAACCGGAAATATCCTTTCCCCCGATGCGGATCCTTCCCTGTTGGGGAAACAGTATGCCGTTCATCAGCCGTATCAGGGTAGTTTTTCCCGACCCGTTCGGTCCCAGGATAGCCGTAAAGCTCCCTCTGGAAAAACGGCAGGTCACTTCCCGGATAACAGGAAAGCCGTTGTAGGCGAAATGTATTTTTTCCAGGCTGATCATTTCCATTGCGAAGCTCCTATTCCTTTCACCAGTAAGAAAATAAAAAGCGGTGCCCCCACCAGGGAAGTAAGGATACCTACCGGAAGCACCATGGGGCTGATCACCGTTCTGGCCAGTATGTCGCATCCTGTCATAAAGGCTGCACCTGTCATGGCAGCCCCGGGCAGGAGGAAACGTTCGTCGCTGCCTATCAGCCTTCGCACCATATGGGGAATAACCAGGCCCACAAAGGCAATGATCCCGTAAAAGGAAACAACAGCCGCGGTAGCCAGTGATGCCATAACCATACCCGTAAGCCTGAGACGGTAGCTGTTGACACCCAGGCTCCGGGCCGTTTCGTCCCCTGAGTCGAGGGCATTGTAATTCCACCGGTTCCGGTAAAAATAAACCATAACCGGCACCAGGATCACGGTCTGCAGCAGGAGCTCCCTCCAGCCGCTTTTCGAAAGGTCGCCGAAGGTCCAGAAAACAATCGCCGCCAGTTCCACATCGTCCGCTACATATTGCAAGCCGGTTGTCAGCGCGGTAAATAGCGAGCTGGCAATGATCCCCGTCAGGATCATATTTTCCGGAGTTGCCCCCCGTTTTCTTGCCACCAGCAGAATTAGGAAACAGGCCAGAAGCGACCACAGGAAAGCAGACAGGGTAACCAGGTATGGATTGGCTATCAGCACCGCATCGGAGCTGTTGCTCTGCATATTCCCCGCCCCCAGGATGATTACGGCAAAAGCTGCACCGAAAGCGGCTGCATTGGATATTCCCAGTGTAAAAGGAGAGCCCAGCGGGTTACGCAGTACACTCTGCATCACCACACCCGATACCGAAAGAGCCACGCCGGCCAGGATGGCTGCCAGAACCCGGGGAAGCCTCAACTGCAGCATGATGCTTCGGTGGGTGGCATCTTCACCCGACAGGAGGGCGCGGATCCCTTCCTGCAGCCCCATGTCGCTGGGACCCAGCGCAAGTCCTGCCAGCGCCAGCAGCAGGATCATGAAAGCCACAAGCCACAGGAACCGGCTTTTCCGGCGGAGAAATGCCCCATATTGATATAACAGAGTATCACTCATGATCCTGCGCCGGTTATCCGTACCTGTTCGAAAGGCCGGTTGTTTTCCTGCATCCGGTCAAATACGTCCTTCCCCAGGAAAAACCGGTATATTTCCCGGCACTTCTGCCGGGGGTTCACATCGCTGAAACCTTCCGGAAAAACCACTTTTCCAATATACCATGTATTGCAAAACAGGTTCTCGAAATTGGTGGTATACCAGTTGTAGGGCAGCACGGTATATACCCGGTGTTGCCTTATGGCCCGGATGTTTTCTTTCAGAACCTCCTGTTCTATTTCACCGGCCCATATCTGCCTGCCGGCCACATCGAGGAACAGGAAGTCCGGATCCCAGGCAATGAGCTGTTCTTTTTCGATAAACGCATTTTCCTGACTGGCCACGGGTGAACTGACCACCTCTCCCATCATTTCCCCGCAGTTCCTGATCCCCAAAAAACGGAAGGGCGGATACCCCGGTTCGGTGGAAGTGATCCCGTGTGCCCCCCGGTAAGCCACCCCTCCCACATAGGCGCATATCTCCCCTGCCCTGCCTGTATCAGCCCTGTGCCGGTATTCATTCATCGTTTCTTCCATAAATCCGATCAGGCTGTCGGCCCGGCTTTCCCGGTAAAAGATCTTCCCCAGTGACTTCAGGCTGTGGTACAGGTCGTCTTTATTCCTGTTCAGATCGCCGTACTCCAGCACAAACACCGGTGTACGGGTAACCCGCTGTAACCTGGCCGCTTCCTGACGGCTCATGTAAGTTGCCACAATCAAATCCACACCGGCGGCAGCCAGAAGCTCCGGGTCATAGTGGTTTCCGGCCCCGATCAGCGGCAGTTCCCTGAGAAAGGGATTGGCAAACAGGTAAGGAACATCCCGGCGTTGCTCGTTGCCTTCAATGTACTTAACCCGGTGGGCAACATCCAGGTAACAGAGCAGACGAAGGGCTCCCGAACGTAAAGCCACCACCGAATGAACGGTGTCGGGAACAAGCACCTTCCTGCCGGCCGCATCCGCCAGTTCCCGTGTGCCGGCCTCCCTGCGGACAGGAGAGACGCAGGCCGTGAGCACAGCAAAGAGCAAAACCGTGTATATCCGGGTTTGTTTCATGAGGCCTTTCATGTGTGTGAACTTTTCCCTGTGCCGGTCATGGTAAGCCGGGCAAAATCGATACCCTTTACCGAATGCATCCTGTCGGCCAGTTCGGTAAGCCTGGCGGCTGTTCCGTTTACGGCAATGATTTCCATGCACCGGTCCCCGTCCAGGTGAAAATGCTGGGAGGAAAGGATCACTTCGTGGAAATCGTGTTGCAGGGCAGTCAGCTTTTGCACCAGGTCGCGCCGGTGATGATCGTACATCAGAGTAACCGACCCGGCTACCGGATTGTTGCACCTCCATTTTTTTTCAGCCAGGCAATGACTTATGAGATAACGCAAAGCCTGTGAGCGGTTTGGGAACTTGTTCTCCCCGGCATACTCATCCAGGGCATCAAGCAGGTCTTTCTCCAGGGATACTCCGAATCGAACAACCGACATCGTGTTACTATTTTAAATATTCGTAACATTTTCCGAGTATAAAAATAGACAAAGAGGCCGAATTTCCAAACACCGGGAAAATCTGCGTTAACGGGCCCTCTCTTTGGCTGCCTGTGTGAATTGTTCCTCTGAACAATCTGAACAATGGGGGCTGTGGATTGTTAGTATATTGTCCTTAAGTTGGGCGTCCAAATTTCAGTTGAATAACCACAAAAAAAGAAAGTGATGAGTTACTATTTTTCAAAAAAGATCCGGAGCGGCTTTGACCAGGCAGTGGAACGGGTAACCCGGGAGTTGAGTAAGGAAGGATTCGGTGTACTGAGCGATATCGACATGCAGAAAAAATTTAAAGAAAAGCTGGGGGTAACCTTCCGGAAATACCGGATACTGGGGGCATGCAATCCCGATTATGCCTACCGGGTGATGCAGCAGGAAGACAAGATCGGCACCCTGTTACCCTGCAGTGTCGTGGTCCAGGAAGCGGAAAACGGGCAAACGGAAGTGGCTGTGGTCAATCCTGAAGCTTCGATGATGGCGGTAAAGAATGAAAGCCTGGCCGGCATTGCCGGTGAGGTGAAAACAAAACTGGAAAAGGTCATTGCTTCCCTTTAAAGCTGCAAGGTTGACCGGGTAAAACATTACTCCTGGAAATATCCGCGGGTAGTGACCGGAATATCAACAGAAACAGATTTTATTCATGAAAAACAGTTCGAATGACCCTGTGGGGCATACCCGGTATTACTGCCCCATGAAGTGTGAGGGTGAAAAAACCTATGAGGAACCCGGCAGGTGCCCGGTATGCCATATGTACCTGGTTCCCGAAGGAAGCGATGAAGGGCACGGTCACAAACATTCCCGTCACATGCACGGGCGCCGGCACTCTGAAAAGAAGGAAAATGTGCCGGAAAAAGGGAAACCGGGAGGATACATCTGCCCCATGCGCTGCGAGGGCAACAAAGCCTATGAAAAACCAGGCGATTGCCCCGTCTGCGGCATGGCCCTGGTTCCGGAAAAAGGGGAAGAAACCCGCGAAGAGGATGCAGCCTACCGCAGGCTGCTGAAAAAATTCTGGTGGGCTGTAGCGCTCAGCTTGCCTGTGCTGGTCATCGCCATGTCTGATATGATCGGATTATCCGCTCCCGGTGAGATCGCCTCAAAGAAATTCCTGGGATGGGTGCAGTTCCTTCTGGCCACGCCGGTGGTTTTTTACAGCAGCCGGAGTTTCTTTATCAGAGGGTACCAGTCTGTTCGCCGGTGGTCGCCGAACATGTGGACGCTGATCTCCGTGGGTGTGGGCGCCGCCTACCTGTTCAGTGTGCTCGGCCTGCTGGTTCCGGGCCTGTTCCCTGCCCAGTTCAGGGATGAGAACGGGAACGTCCATTTGTATTTTGAAGCAGCCGCCGTAATACTCACCCTGGTGCTCATGGGTCAGGTACTGGAGCTCAGGGCACACCGGAAAACCAGTTCAGCCATCCGGGAGCTGATCGATCTGGTTCCGCCGGTGGCCCGCATTATCCGCCACGGGCACGAGCAGGAAATACCGCTTGAAGAAGTACAGGCGGGCGATATCCTGCGGGTAAAACCCGGTGAAAAAATACCCGTTGACGGGGTGATAACCCGTGGCACGGCCGTTATCGATGAAAGCATGATCACCGGTGAATCCATTCCTGTTGACCGGTCGGAAAACGACCCTGTGACCGGGGGAACCATCAACGGAAACACTTCCTTTGAAATGAGGGCAGAAAAAGTGGGTTCATATACCCTACTTTCCCAGATCATTCATATGGTGCATGAGGCAAGTCATTCGAGGGCGCCCATCCAGAAACTGGCCGATACCGTGGCCCGTTATTTCGTACAGATCGTTATTTCCGTTGCCGCCCTTACTTTTGCAGCCTGGGCCCTGTGGGGTCCTGAACCGGCTTATGTATATGCCTTTGTGAATGCCGTGGCCGTGCTGATCATTGCCTGTCCGTGTGCCCTGGGACTGGCCACGCCGATTTCGGTCATGGTGGGTTCCGGACGCATGGCCCAGTCGGGCATTCTGGTGCGGGATGCAGCCGCCATCGAGGCCATGAACCAGGTAGATACCCTGATCATCGACAAAACCGGCACCCTTACCGAAGGGAAACCGGGGCTGAAGGCATACCGTTCATTTGGCGCATGGACAGATGAAGAGGTTTTCCGTGTAGCGGTTTCAGTGGAAGCACACAGTGAACACCCCGTAGCCCGGGCCATGGTGAAAGGAGCAGCAAATAAGGGAATGCATCCCGAACCGGTGGAAAAATTCGAATCGGTTCCCGGAAAAGGAGTCAGGGCACAGTGGAAAGGGGCAACCGTGGGTCTGGGTAATTACCGCCTGATGGAGGATTTCGGGGCGGGGCTCACCCCGGAACAGGAAGAGCAGGTGAAGGAATGGCAATCGAAGGGGCAAACCGTGATGTTTCTGCTTACAGACGGACGTGCAGAAGGCATCATTGGCGTGGCCGACACCCTGAAGACCACTTCAGCAGGTGCCATTCAGGCTCTGCAGGAACACGGGATCAGGGTATACATGCTTACGGGCGATAATGAATATACCGCCCGGGCGGTTGCCGGCGAACTGAATCTGGACGGGTATGAAGCCAATTGCCTTCCCGGCGATAAATTCCGGAAGGTTCAGGAGATGCAGGCGGAAGGGCGCACCGTGGCCATGGCCGGCGACGGGATCAACGATGCTCCCGCCCTGGAACAGGCCCACGTGGGAATTGCCATGGGTACCGGCGCCGACATTGCCATGAAGAGCGCAGGGATCACCCTGGTGAAAGGAAACCTGGAGGGGATTGTCCGTGCCCGGGAACTCAGCCACCGGGTGATGCGGAATATCAGGCAAAACCTGTTTTTTGCCTTTGTCTATAATTCGGTGGGCGTGCCGGTGGCTGCCGGGGTGTTGTATCCTTTCTTCGGTATCCTGCTCAGCCCGGTTATTGCCGCAGCCGCCATGAGCTTCAGCTCGGTATCGGTGATAACAAATGCTTTGAGGTTGAGAAAAAAATAGGATTCATTTAACCGGTCAAAAAGGGATACTGCCATTGAAAATGGCCATGTCCTTCCATGCCTGCATTCATTTCCCATCTGAAGTTCCTTTTTTTTCCGTAATTATTTACCGGCCATATCTGTGGCTTATCCACTTACATCCGATCCTACCGTTCCGTACCCCGTAACGATGCCCGGGGTTTGTTTTATTTCTGCCGATTCTTGCTAATTTTGCTGTTTTACGAAAAGGATCGGCTCATGAACCTGTTGCGGCCGCTTGAGGAATTACGCACCCACCTGGAAGGGGAACTGTATCTGGACGAGGTCACCCGCCTGATCTACAGTACCGATGCTTCTGCCTACCGGGAGAAACCCCTGGCGGTAGTGTGTCCCCGGCACAAAGAAGACCTGAAAAAATGCGTGGAATTCGCTTCCGAATTCAGGGTGCCTCTGATCCCGCGGGCGGGTGGAACGTCCCTGGCCGGCCAGGTGGTGGGGAACGGTGTGGTGGTGGATATTTCCCGCCATATGAACCGCATCCTGGAACTGAATACGGAAGAACGCTGGGTAAAAGTGGAACCCGGGGTAATACCCGACGAGCTGAATGCCTGGCTCAGGCCACACGGATTGTTCTTCGCTCCCGAAACATCCACCTCCAACCGGTGCATGATCGCCGGCATGCTGGGAAACAATGCCTGCGGGGCCCATTCGCTGGTATACGGCAATACCCGCGACCATACCCTGGAAGTGGAAGCGTTGCTGTCAGACGGCTCCGAAGCGGTGTTCGGTGCTCTCACCCCTGAAGCATTCCAGGAGAAATGTGAACAGGACCATCTGGAAGGAAGGATCTATTATCAGTTGCGTGAGATGCTCAGCCGCCCGCTGAACCGGAAAGAGATCGAAGCCTGTTTCCCCCACCCGAAAATCCATCGCCGAAATTCGGGGTATGCCCTCGACAGCCTGATCGCATGCCAGCCCTTCACCCCAGACGGCCCGCCGTTCAATCTGTCACTCCTGCTGGCAGGCTCGGAAGGCACCCTGGCCCTGACCACGGCCATTAAGCTGAACCTGGTGGATCTGCCACCGGCTGAAAAAGGGCTGCTCTGTGTACACCTCCGTAAACTGGAAGAAGCTTTCATGGCCAACCTGGTAGCCCTGGAACACGGCCCCGTGGCAGTGGAGCTGATGGACCGGGCTATTCTGGAACTGACCCGGGCCAATATCGGGCAACGGAAGAACCGGTTTTTTATCGAAGGCGATCCGGGGGCCGTGCTGATTGTTGAATTTGCCAGCCATACGGCGGAAGAAACGGAGAAAAAAGCCGGAGATCTGGAAAAAGCCCTCCGGGAAAAGGGACTGGGCTATCATTTCCCCCTGATCACCGGAGCCATGATGCAGCGGGTATGGGACCTCCGGAAAGCGGGACTGGGCATTCTTTCCAACATGCCCGGCGATGCCCGGCCTGTCTCGGTCATTGAAGATACGGCCGTTCTGCCGCAGGACCTGCCGGCCTATATGAAAGAATTTATGGAAATGCTCGACCGGTTCGCTCTGGAATGCGTGTGCCATGCCCACATCGGCAGCGGCGAGCTGCATCTTCGGCCGGTACTGAACCTGAAAGATCCGAAAGATGTGGAAACCTTCCGCACCCTGGCCCGGGAAAGCGCCCTGCTGGTAAAAAAGTACCGTGGCTCACTCAGCGGGGAGCACGGCGACGGCCGCCTGCGCGGGGAATTCATCCCCCTGGTGATGGGCGATCATGTCTGTTCCCTGTTCAAAGAAATCAAACAGGTATGGGATCCCGACGGTATATTCAATCCCGGAAAGATCACAGGCACTCCGCCCATGAACACCTTCCTGCGTTATACCCCGGGTGAGGAAATCCCGGAATATCCCACCGTTTTTGATTTCTCAGATACGGGAGGACTGGTCCGTGCCGCGGAAAAATGCAACGGTTCAGGCGATTGCAGGAAAACGGAAAAAACGGGAGGGCTGATGTGTCCCAGTTACATGGCCACCCGCGACGAGCACGCCAGTACCCGTGCAAGGGCCAACCTGCTGAGGGAAATGCTGACATCTCCCGGGGTAAAAAATCCTTTTGCCAGCCGGGAAGTATATGAAATCCTCGACCTCTGCCTCAGCTGCAAGGGATGCAAAAGCGAATGTCCCTCGAGTGTTGATATGGCCAGGCTGAAAGCGGAATTCCTTCAGCACTATTACGATGCCCATGGCATTCCCCTGCGTACGCGGCTGATAGCCTACATAGCCCACATACAGAAACTGGGGTCTGTATTCCCTGCTCTTTTCAACTTTTTCGCTACCCGGCGCTTTTTCGCAAATGCCCTCAAAAAGATGCTGGGTTTTGCCAGGGAAAGAAGCATCCCGGTGTTGCATCAGAATACCCTCAGGAAATGGATCAGGCAGCATCCTGAAATACTGGAACCCGTAGGGGAGAATAAAGGCGAGGTGGTATTGTTCGCCGACGAATTCACCAATTTTCTTGACACCCCGGTAGGCATCACCGCCATCCGACTGCTCCATGCCCTGGGATACCGTGTAATGATCCCTACCTGTGCCGAGAGCGGGCGAAGCTATATTTCCAAAGGTTTGCTGCGTACCGCCCGCAAAAGGGTGCAGAAGAATATCCGGATCTTTGCCCCCCTGGTAAGCCATACCCGTCCCATGGTAGGAATTGAACCCTCGGCCATTCTGGGTTTCCGCGACGAGTACCCCGGCCTGGCCGGTGATGAATTAAAAGAAGAAGCCCGCCGGCTGGCAGAACATGCGTTGATGATTGATGAGTTCCTGGTAAGGGAATATGAGGCCGGCAAAATTGATTCTTCCCTTTTTACCGATCGACCCAAAAAGATCAGCCTGCACGGCCACTGCCAGCAGAAAGCCGTGGCAAGCACGGAAAGCACACGCCGGATGCTGGAGATCCCGGCAAACTACCGTGTGGAAGAGATCCCTTCCGGCTGTTGCGGTATGGCCGGGTCGTTCGGTTACGAAAAAGAACATTATGAACTGAGCATGAAGGTGGGCGAGCTGGCGCTTTTCCCTGCCCTGCGGGAGCTGGACGAAACGGTGGAAGTGGCCGCCCCGGGTACCAGCTGCCGCTGCCAGATCAAAGACGGCACCGGCAAAAAAGCCCGGCATCCCGTGGAGATCCTGTGGGATGCGCTGGAGAAAAAGGCTGAACCCCTCACCGAAAAACAGGAGCCCTCTATTTCGACTGAATAAGGCAGAAACATGGCCTGGAAGTAAGTTTTCCATAAAAGCATCAGCAGCCGAAGGATTTTTTTGCCTTCTTTTTTCACACGAATATATTTTTAGTTAAACATTAATTATCAATATATTATCAGTTAGGGTATTGAAATTTTCACACTCATGCTCAAGGCAATACTCTTTTG
>DSCJ01000064.1 GCA_011049175.1 Bacteroidota bacterium
CAGGCCGCGCAGGGTGACTGGTAATCCGGCGGTAAGACCAAATACGGGAACATCCGGAGGGATCACTTCTTTCTGGTATTCTTCGGGTTGTTCGCGGAACAATCCCTCTGAAATGGCTGATACTACCTGTACTTTCAGTCCTTTTTCTTTTTTGAGCAGGGAGGCGCCTGCCACCAGGGTGGAGACTTCCGACCCGTTACCCACCAGGATCACATCGGGTTTTCCCTGGGGTTTTTCAACCACATAAGCTCCCTGCCGGGCCTGCAGGGCGCTTTCGTATTTACTTGTTCCCATCACGGGCAGGTCGGTTACGCCCTGGCGTGAAAGGATGAGGGCGGTGGGTGTTTCCCGGTTTTCAAGCGCCATTTTCCAGGCAACGGTTGTTTCACTGGCATCGGCAGGTCGCAAAACCAGCATGCTGCGTTTGCCCGAATGATTTTTCAATTGTTCCAGTAGCCTGATCTGGGCCTCCTGTTCCACAGGCTGGTGGGTGGGACCGTCTTCTCCCACACGAAAAGCATCGTGTGTCCAGATATATATAACAGGAAGTTTCATCAGGGCGGCCAGCCGCACAGCCGGTTTCATGTAATCGGAAAACACGAAGAAAGTTCCGCATGCCGGGATCACTCCACCATGCAGAGCCATTCCGTTGGCCATTGCCGCCATAGTCAGCTCGGAAACCCCTACCTGCAGGAACGAACCGCTGAAATCCTGGTAGCCGAATGCCGATGTTTTTTTCAGAAAAGCATCTGTCTTGTCGCTGTTCGACAGGTCGGCCGATGCGACAATGAGGTTTTCCACCCTGCCGGCCAATTCAGCCAGTGCGGCTCCCGAAGCAGCACGGGTGGCTATATTTTCCTTCTGTACGATCGAAGAGAAATCAATTCCTTTGATTTTGCCCGAATAAAACAGTTCCAGTTTTTCCGCCAGTCCGGGATTCATTTTTTCCCATCGGGCCTGTTCCTCTTTTTTCCAGGCTGCATATTCCTTTTTCTTTTGCAGAACCCTGGCGTAATAATCGGCCACCTCGGGAAAGATCATGAAAGGATTATCCGGATCGCCTCCAAGATTTTCAACGGTTTTTTCAAAGGAAGCTCCGGCAGCCGAAAGGGGCATACCATGGGTGGAAACCTGTTTTTCGAAACTTTGCCCGTCTTCGGTAAGGGCTCCTTTTCCCATGATCGTTTTGCCTATGATCAGACTGGGTTTTTCTTTTTCTTCCACCGCTGCTTTTAGAGCTCTTCTGATCTGTTCCGGGTCGTTTCCGTTGATAGTTTGTACCTTCCAACCCCAGGCTTCATATTTCATGGCCGTATCCTCTCCTGTTACGGCGCTGGTTTCGGTCGACAGCTGAATATCGTTGGAATCATAAAACATGATCAGGTTGCTCAGCCCCAGGTAACCGGCCAGCCTTCCGGCCCCCTGCGAAATCTCTTCCTGAATGCCCCCATCGGAAATCAGGGTATAGATTTTATGCGACATCCATTCTCCAAAGCGCTGGGTGAGGAAGCGTTCTGCTATGGCTGCCCCGACGGCCATTACATGACCCTGTCCCAGCGGGCCCGAGGTGTTTTCAATGCCCCTTCTGAGGTCCAGTTCGGGGTGGCCGGGTGTGGGGCTGCCCCATTGCCTGAAATTTTTAATGTCTTCGAAACTGAAATGTCCGGTTAGGGTAAGGACAGCGTACAACATGGGCGACATGTGCCCGGGATCGAGGAAAAACCGGTCGCGGTTGATCCATTGCATATCTGTGGGATCGAAATTCAAAAATTCGGAATATAGAATGTTAATGAAATCGGCCCCTCCCATGGCTCCTCCGGGGTGCCCCGATTTGGCTTTTTCCACCATGGCCAGGGAAAGGATACGGATGTTGTCTGCTGCACGTTGTATCACTGATTGTTCCATATTGAGAAAATTTTTGGCAAAAATAGGAAATATCGGCTAGTATTTTTCCATTTCCCCTTATTGATTTGGGATATGCATTGCTTTATACGTTGTAAGTGCTTGAAGATGTGCTTCCTCCCTTGCCTGTCCAGTTGGTGTGAAAAAACCTTCCCTTCTCCCTGTCTGTTCTTTCGTACATATGCGCCCCGAAATAATCGCGTTGTGCCTGGATCAGACTGGCAGGAAGACGGGCTGACCGGTATCCGTCGTAATAGGTGAGGGAGGCAGCCATGGCGGGTACGGGAATTCCGTCCCGAAGGGCGGTAGCAGTAACGTTTCTCCAGGCCTGCTGGGCATCTGCCAGAGTTTTTCTGAAATAGGGTGCCAGAAGCAGGTTCGTCAGACCTGGATCTTTCTGATAGGCTTCGGTGATCTTCTCCAGAAATGCCGAACGGATAATACAACCCCCTCTCCATATCCGGGCAATGCTTCCATAATCCAGCTCCCATCCGTATTCCCGGGCCCCTTCATACATCAGGGAAAAACCCTGGGTATAGGATACTATTTTGGAAGCATACAAAGCCTGTTGAAGATCGGTGATAAAGGAATTTCTGTCAACCGATGACCGGCCCGCCGGACCTGTGAGGATTTCCGAAGCTTTTACCCGTTCTTCCCTGCGTGCGGAAAGACTCCTTGCATAAACGGCTTCGGTAATCAATGTCAGTGGTACGCCGATATCCAGTGCGGTGATGCCGGTCCATTTCCCCGTTCCTTTCTGACCGGCAGCATCCAGAATCTTATCAACCAGCGGTTCGCCGTCATCGTCTGTGTAGGCCAGGATGGCCGCTGTGATCTCGATCAGGTAACTGTTGAGTTTCCCCCGGTTCCATTCCATGAATACCCGGTGCATTTCGTTTGCCTGCATCCCCGTCATGTCCTTCATCATATGATACGATTCGGCGATGAGTTGCATGTCGCCGTACTCAATTCCGTTATGTACCATCTTGACGAAATGTCCGGCCCCGTCTTTTCCAATCCACTCGCAGCAGGGAATTCCTTCGACTCGGGCTGCAATGGACTGAAAGATGGGTTTGATCAGGGGCCATGCCTTTTCCGAACCTCCCGGCATGATCGAGGGTCCGTGCAGGGCTCCTTCTTCTCCACCTGAAATGCCTGTTCCAACGAAAAGTAACCCTTTTTCTTCCAGTTGACGGGAACGCCTGATAGAGTCGGGGTAATGGGAGTTTCCCCCGTCAATGATGACGTCTCCCGGCTCGAGCAGAGGAACCAGTTTATTGATTACTTCATCCACGGCCTTGCCGGCCCTCACCATGATCATCACTTTTCTCGGCTTCTCCAGGGAAGACACCAGTTCTTTCAGGCTGTGGGTGCCGGTAATGGTTTTGTCACGGCCCCTTCCCCCGATAAAACGATCCACCTTATCGACAGTACGGTTGAATACCGAAACATAAAAACCTTTGTTTGACATGTTCAGGACCAGGTTTTCCCCCATAACGGCCAGACCGATCAGTCCGATATCTGCTTTCTTTTTCATCATATTCTGTTGTGTTGTGGTCATCTGATTTCAAATCCCAAAATTGACAATTTCTTTTTTAACCCGGTATGATGATGCGGAATATGTATCCGGTATGCTCCGTATTCCCTGCGTACCGGATAATGATCCCTGAGTTGCTCGAAAGAACCCGGGTTATTTTTCAGTTTCTGCGAATCCTGTTGAACCGGATAGGTTTTGAGCAGGGCGGAACAGAGTATTGCCGTTTCCTGCTTTTCTTCAGGGAAAATATCCCGAATCCCGGGTTCCGGAAGGGGATGGGGATACCAGTTTTCAAGGGGCAAACCGAAATACCTGGCCAGGGAACGGACCGACATGGCTGTTCCATTGGCTTTTCCTTCTGTGGAATAACCTGCAATGTGCGGAGTTGCGATCAAAGCCTTTTTTAACAGAGAGGCATCCACATCCGGCTCGTTTTCCCATACATCCAGAACGGCTGCCTTTATCTTCCCTGATTCCATGGCACCAAGTACTCCACGGGTTTCGAGCACTTCCCCCCGGGCTGTATTGATCAGGATAAATGGCTGTTGCATGCGCCTGAAAAATTCTGCATTACCCATGTGGTACGTTTTGTCAGGGCCTTCCCGGTGCAGGGGGACATGAAAACTGAGCACGGTGGCTCTTTCGAATATCTCATCCAGGGTACTGAAACCCTGCAGACCTTCTGCGCGTGCCCTGGGCGGGTCGTACAGAAGAACCGGGATGCCCAGCAACGCAGCCAGTTGCTGCACCTTCTTCCCTACATGTCCTACACCTATGATCCCCAGTACCTGCTCCCTCAGGGAAAAACCTTCATGCTGGTACAGATAAGCCAGAACCGATGCCATATATTGCATGACCGATGAAGCGTTGCACCCCGGAGCATTGGCCCAGGCAATTCCTTTTCGGCTGCAGTATTCCGTGTCAATATGATCAAATCCTATGGTGGCCGTGGCTATAAAACGGATTGGGGTTCCTTCCAGCAAAGACGGATTGCAACGGGTCCGTGTACGTATAACCATGGCGTCGGTGTTTTTCAGATGATTTTGCCGGATAAGATTTCCGGGAAGATACTGTATGCCGGCATAGGGTTCCAGCACATTTCTCAGGAAGGGGATCTGTTCATCGGCGGTAATTTTTAGCATATTCTTCTCCGTTAATGCAAAAATCACATTTCTTATTACATGATGGTATAAATTTTGCTGCAAAGAACAAATATACTATAAAAAAGCAGCCCGGATATTTCGGGGGGAATGCCTGTTTCTGGAAAAAATACTGTTACTTTTGATCATACAGACCTTCATGTTAATATTAACTCGAAAAAACATACTGCAATGAAGAAATTATTTGTTCTTTTTCCGCTTTGGGGAATGTTTGCTTTGGTTTTTGCCCAGGATCCCCCTCCAACTACACAGATACAGAGATCTATAAAGGATTTGTTAAATCTCCGTCAGATTGATAATGTGCTGACCTTTGACACGAGGTATGAAGGGGTGAAAGGAACGCCGACCATCTTCGAAGACTGGAAAGCAGGGATCATTGTCCTGAATGACAGTTCAGTATTTCGTGACATTCAGATCAACTATGATGCATACAACGAACAGCTCGTATTTTTATCTCCCTCAGGAGAAGCCATGTTGGCTTCCGACAAAATGGTGGACCGCTTTTATATGGAAGGGGACCGTCCCGGCCAATTCTGGTTGTTTAAAAAGAAACCCATCAAAGGGCTGGACGACAGGAAATATGTGCGGATGATCTATGAAGGAAACGCGTTCGAAGTGTATCAGGTGTTTGAAAAGCGTTTTAGAGAGGCTGATTACGAGGCCGCTTATAGCCCCGACCGGCGCTACGATGAATTTGTTGACAATACATACACCATGGTATGGTCAAAGGATGATAATCCGGAGAAGTTACGGACCAGAACCCGGACATTTCTCAAGGTGTTTCCCGACCATGAGAAAGAAATGAGGGAATACCTGGAGAAATACAACCCTGACCTGGAGAACCCCGATGATCTGATCAGGATTTTCGGATATTATGAATCTCTGGTTCAAATGGAATAACCGGTTCGGAATATTTCCACATTATGGTGCCGGGAAAAAACCGGTTCAGGAATGAGATACGTTTAGTCTGCTGTTTCCTTTTTTATGTTTTCTTCGAGTCTCTTTTTAAAGATTTTCAACCTGCTGAAAATCAGAAGTATAATTCCAATTGCCAGCATAAAGCACCCGGTCCACAGGTTGATATTGATCCCCATGGAACGGGCGTAAAGGGCTTCATTTGAGGCAGAAATGATTCCGTGGACGGTCAGCAGCAAACCCAGCAGGCTGAACATGAATCCAATCGGTATTTTTATGTCTAATCCCATGATGGTGTTGTTTTAATGATTACCAGAATAGAATGCTGAACACAAGGGCAATGGCCAGTACGATAATTGCCAGGAATTCGGGCTTTCTGTACCAGGCCAGCCCTTCTTCCCTGTACTTGGGAGTAAGAGAGTAAACCAGGCCCTTGAGCTGTCCTTCCGTTTTCAGCTGTTTGGTGGAAAGTGAGATGATGATGGTCAGAACCAGACAGATCCCGAAGGCATAAATAGCGGTCCAGAAATTCTGAGCCATTTCACTGGGGTAGATTTTCAATACATGGTCGATGCCTCCCACCAGCCAGCCTCCTTTAACCATTGAATCAGCCCCGGCCGGAGCCGTCAGTCCGTGATGCACAGCAGCACCCAGTGTCCCGCCGATCAGGGCGTAGAACGCGCCATGGCCCGTGGCTCTCTTCCAGAACATTCCCAGGAGGAATGTAGCAAACAGCGGCGCATTAATAAAGGCAAAGATCAGCTGAAGAAAGTCCATCACATTATTGAACATTTTTGCCACATAGGCCGCCAGAATGCTGACCAGAACCCCAAAAACCGTGGTAAGCTGACCTACCCTGAAATAATGCCTGTCGGGCTTGTCCGGGCGGATGTAGCTCTGGTATATGTCGTAGGTAAAAACGGTATTGAAAGCCGACACGTTACCGGCCATACCCGACATGAAAGAGGCCAGCAGAGCCGTAACCCCAAGACCCAGCACCCCGGTGGGGAAATAGGTTTTCAGCATCACAGGGATGGCCATGTCGTAGTTGAGCACATCGCTGCCTTCCTTGGTTGGAAGGGTAAAACCGCTCTCGGGCATATAGCTCAGGGCAATGGCAATCATACCGGGCACAATGACCAGCACGGGCAGTAACATCTTCGGTATGGCACCTATCAGGGGTGTTTTCCTGGCGGCCGCCATGGAACCTGCTGCCATGGCACGCTGAACCACCAGAAAGTTTGTACACCAGTAACCGAAGGACAGAACGAAACCCAGCCCCATAATCACTCCGAACCATTCCACCCCCAGAGGATTGGCCTCAGGTGATCCCGCATATTTCCAGGTGCTGATGAAAGCATCCTTTTCAAATCCATGTGCCAGGGATACCACCTCCAGCTGTTCCTTCAAACCTTCCCATCCTCCTATCCTGACCAGGCCCAGGATAACCAGGGGGGAGAACCCGATCACGATCAGGAAAAACTGAAGCACCTCGTTGTATATCGCTGAGGTAAGTCCTCCCAGGTATGTATATACAAGCACGATCACTGCAGCAAACACCAGATAAAAATCGAACTCGCTGAAGGGACCGAATTCAAAATGAAACGGTAAAAGCGTTTGAGCCAGCAGGGCCATGGCATACATGGAAATCCCCGACGACAGGACAGTCATGATCGCAAAGGAAAAGGCGTTAAAGCCCCTTGTTTTCTCATCGAATCGGAGTTTCAGGTATTCAGGGACGGACCGTGCTTTTGAACCGTAATAGAAGGGCATCATAAAGATGGCCAGAAATACCATGGCAGGAATGGCCCCGATCCAGTAAAAATGCACGGTGGCCATACCATATTTGGCACCTGATGCTGCCATGCCGATCACCTCGAGAGCTCCCAGATTGGCCGATATAAAAGCCAGTCCGGTAACCCATGCCGGCAGGGAACGGCCTGCCTCAAGAAAATCGACCGCATTTTTCATGTATTTCTTGAGCGCCCAACCAATACCGATCACAAAGGCAAAATACACGAGCATGATCAGGTAATCGATCCATCCCAGATTGAATGCTGACTCCATGGTTTTTGAAGTATTAAATTTGACAGAAAAGCTCAAAAATAAATTTTCTTCCGGATAATCACAATCTGTTTTTTATCTTATTCCGCAGCATTCTGTTCTGCTAGGATGAATTTACCGGAAACAAGTCAATTGCTTCAGGGAATCGTTTTAATTTTACAAAAAGGTGTTTAGTTTTATAAGCTGGAAAATACCGTAAATGTTGATGCAGTTCTGCTTTACAATTCTTAACCAAAAAAATACTGATTATGAGCTATCTAACAGGTGACAGAGAATTTTTTCCCGGGATCGGGGAAATTCCCTATGAAGGAAAAGATTCGAGAAACCCTCTGGCCTTCAAATATTACAATCCCGATGAAGTGATCGAGGGAAAACCCATGAAAGATTATTTTCGTTTTGCCATGGCATACTGGCATACCCTGACAGGAACCGGACTGGACCCGTTCGGAAACGGGACCCGTGACCTTCCATGGAACGATCATCGTGATCCCCTTGTGCGGGCCCGCCAGCGGATGGATGCTGCCTTTGAATTCCTTACCAAAATGGGATTGCCTTTTTACTGCTTCCATGACTTCGATCTGGTGGATGAGGCCGATTCTTTGAAAGAGTCGGAAAAAAGACTGGCAGCCATGATCGATTATGCAAAGGAATGGCAAAAAAGGTCGGGGGTGAAATTGCTGTGGGGTACTGCCAACCTGTTTTCACATAAACGGTATATGAACGGTGCCGCTACCAACCCCGATTTTAGAGTGGTGGCAAAGGCAGGAGCCCAGGTGAAAAATGCCCTGGATGCTACCATCGCACTGGGAGGAGAGAATTATGTATTCTGGGGTGGCAGGGAAGGTTATATGAGTTTGCTGAATACCGATATGAAGAGGGAAACGGAACACCTGGCCCGGTTCCTCCATATGGCCCGGGAGTATGCCAGAAGGAACGGATTCAGGGGTACTTTCCTGATCGAGCCGAAGCCCATGGAACCTACCAAACATCAGTACGATTATGATACGGCCACTGTGATCGGTTTCCTGAAACAATACGACCTGGCAGGCGATTTTAAGCTGAATATTGAAGTGAACCATGCCACCCTGGCCGGACATACCTTCCAGCATGAGCTGCAACTGGCAGTCGATGCCGGTCTGTTCTGCAGCATCGATGCCAACCGGGGTGACTACCAGAACGGCTGGGATACCGACCAGTTCCCTATCAATGTATACGAACTTGCCGAGGCTATGCTGGTGATCATCCAGGCAGGTGGTTTTACAACGGGAGGCATCAACTTCGACGCCAAATTACGCAGGAATTCGACCGACCCGGAAGACCTGTTCATTGCCCATATTGCCGGAATGGATGCTTTTGCCAGAGCCTGCCAGGTGGCCAGGAAAGTACTTGATCAAACCGATTATCTGGCCCTGAGAAAGAAAAGATATGCCTCTTTCGACAGCGGACCCGGAAATGCTTTTGAAAAGGGTGAGCTCAAACTGGAAGACCTGCGCAAACTGGCCGAAGAATTCGGAGAACCTGAACAGATCAGCGGGAAACAGGAATTGTTTGAGTCGATTCTGAACCAGTGCCTGTAATATCCCGGATTTGTCATATCATTTGAGCACATCGCCGGCTGAGCCACCGGAACCCTGATGGCTTCGATCCGGGAAGCTTTTTCGGTGTAAAAATGGACTTTTTCCGTCCAATATTCGGCTAAAATTTGTTAATAAACTGAAATTCAAAATATTAACATATGTAAAAAAAGTGTTTCCTGAAGCAACCTTTTGCCGGTTTTTTGCGTCTAACTAATATACACATCATCTGAGACTTATCCATAAACCGGTAGAAGACCATGGAAACAAATTTTGCCATTCAAATCAAAAATCCTACCAAAAGGGCTATTATCAGGTATCTGAAGAAGCACAAAACCAGTTACCTGGGTGAGATACTGAAGAGCCTGTCCCTTTCCTACAGCAAGGGATATAAGTATATGGAAGAACTGAAAAGTGAAGGACTGGTGGAAAACAGGCTTAGTCCGCCCAAGTATAATCTGGTAGAGTAGCCCCGCAGGCTGCCTGCCGGAAACGCTTCAGGTTATGGGCTGTTCAGGCTGTTTACCGGAGCGAACGGGAAGCATATGCATGTGAATACCGGTTTTTCTTCAAAGTCTCAGAAAAAATTTCCCCTGCAGGGGATTTTTTGGTCCATTCGTTTTAAAAATAACAATGCCGGCTCATATTGTCGGGTTAATGTTCCTGAAAGAAGAGTAAACCCTGCAACGAGGCAGGGACGATACCCTCTCCATGGTTTTTCCCTTCCAGGATGATCTTGCTGCATGTGGAGGGGCTGGTTCCTTCCTGGATCATCTGATCGTACAACCGGTGGGTAAGCATGGTGGGAACATAATCGTCTTCCCCTCCGTGAACCAGGAGCAGTGGGATTTCAGTGTGCCAGGCAGGAACACTGTTTTCCTCCAGGGCAGAACGAATATCAGCATAATCCGGATCTGTGAGGTACCCTTCCCGGTAGGCCGGAATAAACAGATCGCCCAGGTGGGTGGTCAGGGCAGCATGTATTTCATCAATGGAATGATATCCGTCGAATAATTGCGGAATCGTTGTGGCATAAGACGGCTGAAAAAGATCGTTCAATTTTTTATCAATAATCCCGTGGTCAATATAGGCTTTGGATACGTAAGCCAGAAATCCGGGAGAAGGATATTCCTCCAGCGACATCACCTCGTCGTGGAAATAATGCATATCATAAGGTCCGGCACCACAGGCGCAGGCTGTTACCTGAAATTCCTGTTTGTATTCGTTTTCCAGAGCTTTTAGCAGGGCCAGGGTAGACCACCCTCCCTGGGAATACCCTGTCAGATAATAACTGTTCAATGGCGTAATTCCGGTGGGAATGTCTTCCCAGAATTCGTTCACGGCTCTGAGCATATCCACCAGGCATTGTACGGTAGATTCTTTGTGGAGGTAGGGGTGAAATATCTGTTTGCTTGCCCCGAACCCGATATAATCGGCTATCACCACCACATATCCCATGGAGGCGACCGACTGCAGCAACTGGTACAGTTCGTACCCGGGATTGGTGCTGGGGGCATTTTCAAGCAGGGTGTTGGTTCCGTTCTGAAAGCTGAGAATAGGATAGTGACCGGGTGTGGCGGGTATGCATAAAAGGCCCGACGCTGTAATGCTTTCTCCCATGAAATTTGTCCGGTACCCGATGCGGTAAATGTCGGCCCCGTCGTTAACATAGTCCTGAAGAACATGGATTTCGGGATACATGATGGTGGCCGTGTTGATCAGGTTACTGAAATAATCCGCCGTACGGGAAAATAGTTTTTCGGCAGAACGAAGGTGGGCATTCCCGGCAAAGGGATCCTCTTCCTTTTCACAGGAAAAGAAGGCTGCGCTGACAACCAGCAAAACGGCGAAAACAGACGCGTAACGAAACCTGTGTTTTGTCTTCATAAGATGGACAGTTGATTTTGTATAACAAATATACGGAATTTCCTGCCGGCACAGGGCGGTTTCCGGAGGATATTCAGGCCTGATTCCGGTTATTCAGCAGCTTTCGCTCTTTTTCTTCCAGCGCCGGCGAGTAAAACACTTCCTTCCCGCTGATCCATGCAGGTATGATTCCTGGATTCGTGAGAACATCGACCAGCATGCTTTCCAGCAACCATTCCGTGTTGATGATCCCTTCCTCACAGAGGCGGGCATTTATCCCTTCATGCATCATTCTTCCCGCCCTAAGCGGAAAGGCATATAATTCAGGAAAGCTTCCGGTGTTTTGCAGACGCCGGTATTGCCGGTGGCAGGATGACTCGCTGGAGGAAAAATAAATGCGGCATGCCAGGGGACGGACCGGATATACCACACAGCATTTTTCTTGCAGCAAGGGACATGGTGACCTGTGCCGTAACAATTCAGGGATTTTCATTTTTACGGTTAGTTGGCATTTTTGCCGGGCTTTTTCAGTAATTTCCCGGACGGTTCGCTTTTCCATGTGTCCGGTCAGGTAATTTCCCAGGTAAAGGATCTCTCCCCCGCTAACAAATACAGCCTGATAACAGCACCAGGAGCAACCACTGTGGCAATCCACCCTTTTCCCTTCTCTGAGGCAACGCCTGATAAAACTGTCGGTCAACAAATCGGTCTGCTCATACAGGGTGAGGTACATGTTTTCCAGTGCATCCCATGATTTCCCCTTCAGCAGGGCATGGGTGGCGAGCCGGTATCCGTCTGAAAAAAAAATGCGGTCGGTTTCCGAAAAAGCAGCCATTGTCATTACGGCGGGTATCCGTTCGAAATGCTTTATTCATCATTCTGATAAGCAGTTTCCTCCGGAATGATTTGCCGGTTGTATAGTTCTTTCAACACCCTCTCTGTCATGTCGCTTTTGAAAATAAATTCGTACCGGATATCCAGCACATAGGCTTTCAGGCGCATTTTAAGAAAAAGGCGTTTTTCGCTAAGTTCTTCTTCAAACAACACGGTGATGGGCTTGTTCAGGTACACATATCCCGAAACCTGTGCCGCTTCCAGGGCAATTTGCCGTACCACTCCGGTGTCGGTATGGGGTGGAAGGAACACTTCCGCCACCACCTGGCAGTTGCTTTCCCCTGAATTGGCGTTGGATACCATCTGGGAAACAGCCTGTGCATTGGGGATTGACACGGTGGAATCGTCGGGGGTAACAATGCGGGTGGACCGGAATCCGATATGCCTGACTTCACCATAGTGATTCCCTACCTGTATTTTGTCGCCAACCTGGAAAGGCTTCTCGGCCAGGATGGTGATGCCTCCGAAAATATTTTTCAGTATATCCTGTGCAGCAAAACCCACCGCTACACCAATAGAAGCTCCCAGCGCCAGAATGACTTCCCAGCTCGGGCTGAATATCCCCTGAATGATAATATAAATAATTAGTGTCCATGTGACCATCCTGAAAACAGGGATAATTCCCTTAATAGTAAGTCGCACTCTGGTGCTGCGTTCAGCAATAATATCCAGAATGGTGCTGATGCCTTTTATTACCAGGTAGCCCACCAGCAAAATGATGACAGTCCAGAATATTTTGGGAAACGAAATGAAATTTCTGATGGAATTTATATCCACCGCATCGCCCTTTTGTTCCCCGCGTGAACCTGCATTTGCCAGCGTATCAGCCGGTGTGGCATCTTGTTCCGAACTGTCGGGAATGATCACTATCCCCCGGATGGTCAGGGTGTCGCCCGGAGACTGCCCCGTGGCCGGCCCCAGGCTGAAGAACATGACCAATAACATGAAAAACACCGGGTATTTCATAGCTTAGTGAATAAAATTTTTACTCTGTAGGAATTTTACCGCCTGCCGGTATATCAACGGGTTGACAAAAAAACGGGCAGAATTTCTTTCCAGCAGCCCGTCATCGAATAACTGCAACAGCAGCATCCGGCAATATTCGGGTGATTTCCTCAGTATCTCCGAAAGCTCGTTTTCTGTCAGTCCGTTATGCAGCAGAATGTTCGTAATAGTAAGTATCTGATCCACCCCCAGCGTACTCATAAACGAATAGTCCGGTTCATACAACGAAGTGATCAGAATGGATTTTTCCCGTACATCCCGGGTAGACCGCAACCAGAATATGAGTGCCAGGCTGATATTGCTTTCGGCAAACCGGTTCAGGTTCTGAAAATATTGCTTTTCAAGATATTCCTGCCTTTTCCCTGCGGTCAGCTTTTTGTACGTCCGGTTGTTTTCCTGGATCTTGTTGGGAAGAAAAACGATTTTATATCCCGAGATCCGGTTTCTTGCTCTGATCACCTCATTCATGGTTTCCGGATCGATTTCCTCCAGGGGGATGACGTATCCGAAGAAGGAAGAAATGTGAATGGTTTTGTTGAGATAATTCCATGCATACCGGGTACATGAGGTGATCCACATTACCTGCTGCTGGGTGCGGGAAATGATCTCAAACAGAAGCTTCAGGTTTGTGAAGCCATCCACCTTGCGAAGATAAAAACGTTGCAGGTCTTCCAGGTACACCATGAATTTCTTTTCCTGCTTGTTTATGGTGTCGATCAGCTCTTCTGCCGATTGGCATTTTTTGATTTCCAGCTGTTCCGACAGAAGCTCGACAAATTTATCGGATTCGTAAAGCTGTTCTTCTGTTTTGCAGGTATAGGCCGGATATTTGTTGCTTTTTTTCCGGTGCAGATTCAGCAGGCTGGAAATACCACTGCCTTTTTCTCCCAGGATGACGGCCGGGCTGTATTTGCCTTCCTCCCAGTTTCTGATGGCCATTTCAAGTCGTTCCAATTCCTTTTCCCGGCCGATGAAGAATGATTCATCTTCCAGAGGCTGTATCTGATAAATCCGCTGATAAATATAGGGCAACTTTTCCAGTGCGGTCTGCCCTTCGGAAAGAAAGTCCGACAGTTCGGTCGTGATGGTTTGTGTTTTATCGGGGTACCCCAGCTTCTTTACTACTGCTTTTTTCCCCTGCCCGTATGCTGCTGCGATCAGGTTTGGGATCTGCCCTGCCCATGCCACGGCCTGCTGAAGGCCTTTTGACAGTTTTTTGAAAAAATGCTTGTATTTCTGCCTGATCCTTATCCGGGCGATCTTCACACGTAGCCTGAGGAGGTTTTCTTTCTTTTTCAATGACTGGATGCTGTGGACAGAGATACTGACATTTTTATTCAGCTGTTCGGAGATAAGCAACCGGATTTCTTCAAGTTTTTCCCTTATTTCCGTTTCTTTGGCGGAAGACCGTTCGATTCCTCCTTTCAGTGTTTCCAGAATTTCCTCCGGTTCCTTTTCTCCTTTCCGGCTCATGTCCATGGCCGTTTCAAGACCGAACTCAATGATCTTTCCCATTTCTTCCAGCAGGCCTGTAAGTTCTTCCAGCAGTTTTTCCAGTACCCCTGCCAGATCCTGAGCGGATTTTCTGAGGGGAGGCATAACGGCATACCGCAGTATGTCGGCCGGCCGGAATTTTCTGATATTCTGATCCCTGACAGGTTTCCCCGGCTGTAACGATCTGACCAGGGTTTGACGGGCGGGAAGGCCGTTGATGTATTGTTCCAGTTCGTCGGGGAAATTCTTTACAAACCGAGGGATGTTGGCCTGGTTCGTTTCCGGAAGGAACGATACGATCAGGGCGGAAAACTCCTTCCTGTATTGCAGGAACTGATGTTCCAGTTTCCCGGTAAGCCCTGGTCCGGCAGGGAGTTCTTCTTCAATATTCCTCCATAATTTTTCCCTGAGTTCCTTGAAATGTTTCAGGAATGTGTCGAGGGTTTCTGAAATATTTCCGGTCTTTTCTTCTGTGAGTTCCTGCCCGGTTTTCAGAAGGTACAGGATCATCCGGTCCAGTTCCCCTTCAAATTTCCAGTCATCGAGCATGAACCC
>DSCJ01000042.1 GCA_011049175.1 Bacteroidota bacterium
CCGATGGATCCCAGGTAGAATCCACCGTGCTTTTTACACGCCTCGGTTACCTGTTTGGAACGGTTTCCTTTGGCCAGCATGATCATCGATCCTCCATGGCTCTGGAACAGGTCCACATAGGGGTCCATCCGGCCGGCTGTGGTGGGGCCGAAGCTTCCCGAAGGAAGTCCGGATGGTTTCTTGGCGGGCCCGGCATAATACACCGGATGGTTTTTGAAATATTCAGGCATGGGCTTGCCTTCATCCAGCATCTGCTTGATGCGGGCATGTGCCATGTCGCGTGCCACAATGAGAGTGCCGTTCAGGCTCAGCCGGGTTTTTACCGGGTGTTTGCTCAGTTCCTGAAGCACTTCTTTCATGGGCCGGTCAAGGTCAATTTTCACGGCGGGTTTCAGGGCCGGGGCTTCTTTGGGAAGGTATCGGGCCGGATCACGTTCCAGTTCCTCCAGAAAAATACCCTGCTCATTGATGCGGGCTTTGATGTTCCGGTCGGCACTGCAACTTACCCCGATCCCTACCGGGCAGGAGGCCGCATGCCGCGGAAGCCTGATCACCCGTACATCATGCACCATGTATTTCCCTCCGAACTGGGCTCCCATGCCGTTTTTCTGTGCCAGTCTGAGGATATTATTTTCCCATTCCAGGTCACGGAAAGCCTGTCCGTATTCATTGCCTTCTGTTGGCAGGTTGTCGAAATAGCCTGCCGATGCTTTTTTAACAGCCGTTAGCGTGGCTTCGGCCGAAGTTCCTCCGATCACCACTGCCAGGTGGTAGGGAGGGCAGGCGGCTGCTCCCAGGTCTTTCAGCTTTTCGGTGATGAACCGGGTGAGGTTCTCTTCAGTGAGCAACGACTTGGTCATCTGGTACAGAAAGGATTTGTTAGCCGATCCTCCTCCCTTGGCAACAAACAGGAATTCGTATTCCCTGCCGGGAACCGCATGGATATCGATCTGCGCCGGCAGGTTGGTTCCGGTGTTCTTTTCGTCAAACATACTGAGCGGGGCTATCTGCGAGTACCGCAGGTTTTTTTCCTGGTAGGTTTCAAATATCCCTTTTGACAGGTGCATGGCATCGTCGGCCCCGGTGGTCACGTCTTCTCCCTTTTTGGCCATTACGATGGCGGTACCGGTATCCTGGCAGGTGGGCAGTTCTCCTTCTGCCGCCACCACCTGGTTCATGATCATGGTATGGGCTACGAATTTGTCGTTGTCGGATGCTTCCGGATCCTCCAGAATGTTCTTCAGCTGCTGCATGTGGGAAGACCGGAGAAAGAACGATATTTCGTTGAAGGCTTCCCTGGCCAGCATTTCCAGGGCTTCCGGCTGCACTTTGAGAATTTTCCGGCCGTTGAATTCCTGTATGGAAATATGTTCCCGGCTCAGAAGACGGTAGACCGTGTTGTCTTTTTTCAGCGGGTAGGGGTTTTGATAATGGAACGTGCTCATGACGAATGGTTTTTATGAAGATGAAATTACGAAATTTTTGCCAAGGTAGAGAATGTCGTTCAACATAGAAGGGCTGGCATTCGCAGTGATTCGCAGGAAATCAGTACAGGCGGCAGAAGGGATCAGCGGATTTTGTCAGGCTTTGCCGGTGCGATGCGATATAATTGAAGTATCTTTATACCATAAAAAATTCTATCATTCCATGAAAACATACGACATAATAATTATCGGAGGCGGCCCGGCTGCCATAGTTACCGGCATAACAGTAAAGAAGTTCTTCAGGGACAAATCGGTTCTGATGATCAAAGAAGAAGCCGACGGCCTGGTGCCCTGTGGCATTCCTTATATTTTCCATGTACTGGGAAAGGATGCTGACCAGAACCGGATGGGGCCGAAACCCTTTGTTGACCTGGGTGGGGATGTGCAGGTTGAAACCGTGGTAAAGGTTGATAAAGACAAAAAAAACGTGACCCTCAAATCAGGGGAAACCTTTGGTTATGATAAGCTGGTTTTTGCCACAGGCTCCCTTCCCGTTGTTCCGGAATTTATTCCCGGATATGACCTGAAAAATGTGTTTTATATTAAAAAAAGTTATCCGTATATTAAGAATCTGGCCGCTGAAGTGGCTGATTTCAAGAAGATCGTGATCGTTGGGGGTGGTTTTATCGGGGCTGAAGTAGCTGAACAGCTGGCAGCTTCAAAGATCGATGTTACCCTGGTTGAAAGCGAATCCCTGTGCTTCTCGAAAGCCTTTTCTCCGGAACTAAGCGCCATTGCCACCGAAGAACTGAAAAAAGCCGGGGTGCACATCATGACTTCCACCCTGGTAAAGGAAATCATCGGAGAGAACAACCGGGTGAAGCTGGTATTGCTGTCCAACGGGAAAAAGATTGAGACCGATGCCGTGATTTTTTCCATCGGGTACCGGGCCAATACCCAACTGGCAAAAGAAACGGGTCTGGAACTCAACCGGTATGGCGACATCCATGTAGATAATTACGGCAGGACCACGGTGAAGGATATATCGGCCTGTGGCGACTGTGCCCAGGATTTCGGATTTCTTACCGGCCGAAGCGATGTGGTGAAGCTGGCCTCCACAGCCACGGCACAGGCCCGTACACTGGGTCATAATCTTTTCGGCATGAGAATCAAAAAGTGTACTTCAGGAACCCTGGGAGTGTTTTCCACAGCAATCAACGGAATGGCTATGGCAGCAGCCGGAGCCAATGAGAAAAATGCTTCGGAAGCAGGCATCGATATTGTATCGGCCAAATTCTCCTCTCCCGACCGGCACCCGGGTACCCTGCCCGATTCTTCGGTTCTTACCGTGAAGCTTTACGCATCTCCCGTAGATGGAAGCATCATAGGCGGGGAAGCATGGGGAGGTAAATCGGTGGGTGAGATCATCAATATCATCAGTATGTCCATTCAAAAATCCATTACGGTATTCGAGATGATCTCGTTCCAGGTGGGAACCCATCCCTTGTTGACCGCTTCCCCCGTAAACAACCCTATCATCCGGGCGGCTGAAGATATTGTTTATCAGATCAGTTACTGCAAGTCGGCGGTCCGGGAATGAAGGGTTATCTGGTTTTTCCTCCCTTTCATCAGGCTACCACAATTTTATCAAAAGATATTTGAGGATGTAAGCCGGCTACGTAGTTGGCTCTGTAGATAACTACGTAGTAAGATATCGATGGACATAAATAAATAACCAAATACTGTAAAGAACCGGAAATACAGTAATAAATTGTACATCAATTATTTTCCGATACAGAACCTTGAAAATATATTTCCCAGGATCTCATCGGTTGTGATCTCACCGGTGATCTGCCCCAGGTAGTGCAGCGCTTCCCGGATATCCTGTGCCAGCAGATCGCCGGGCAGGTTTCGGTCCAGGTTGTCGAGCACCCGGTCCAGGGCCTTGCTTGTACGACGCAGGGCTTCGTAGTGGCGTACATTGGTTACCACCTCTCCCGATTCTTCCTGCATATCCTTCTTTATGAAATCTACCAGCATACCGGCCAGGCGGTGGACCTGCTCCCTGTTTCTGGCCGACAGCAGCATCATACGGTCCTCCGGCCGCAGGCAAGCCGGGAAACTACCGCCAAACTTCTTGTCCAGGGTCTTCCGGTCCTGACGGTCGCATTTGTTGATCACCATCACCACCCGGCGGTTGCCATTCCCGGTTTGTTCCAGGATGTGGCGGTACGACCCGCGGATTACTTCCACAGTGTCGGCTGCATCCACCAGCAGGATCACTACCGAGGCTTCTTCGATTTTCTGGTAGGTTTTTCTGATGCCCAGGGTTTCAATAAAATCGGAGGTTTCCCTGATACCGGCCGTATCGATGAACCGGAAAAGCAGGCCTCCCAGGGCGACTATGTCTTCAATCGCGTCGCGGGTAGTGCCTGCAATTTCTGAAACAATTGCCCGGTCTTCCTGCAACAGGGCATTCAGCAGGGTGGATTTGCCTACATTCGGTTTTCCCACGATGGCCACGGGCACTCCGTTCCTGATCACATTGCCTATGGAAAAGGAATCGGCCAGTCGGCCTGTAACGTCACGAATATGGGTCACCAGAGTTTTCAGTTGGGTGCGGTTGGCAAATTCCACTTCTTCCTCGCTGAAATCCAGTTCCAGTTCCACCAGGGAAGTAAATTCAACCAGCCTGTCGCGTAATTGTTTTAGCTCGCGGGAAAAACCGCCCCGCATCTGGTGTATGGCCACCCGGTGTGATGCGGCCGAATTGGAAGCAATCAGATCGGCTACGGCTTCGGCCTGTGACAAATCTATTTTTCCGTTCAGGAATGCCCGGAGGGTGAACTCCCCCGGTTCGGCCAGACGTGCCCCTGCATTAATCATAAGTTCCAGGATCTTTTGCTGAATGTACGGGGCTCCGTGACAGGATACTTCCAGCAGGTCTTCGCCGGTATACGACCGGGGAGCCTTGAACACACTCACCAGCACTTCGTCGATCAGGTGACCGTTCTCCACTATATGCCCGAAATGTATGGTATGCGAAGGCTGTGCAGCCAGCTTATTTTTCCCTCCCGCAAAATGGAAGAGGGTATCCATCACGGCGAATGCATTTGGCCCGGAGATGCGAAGTACGGAAATGGCCCCCCTGCCCGGAGGAGTGGAAACGGCGCATATGGTATCCTGCTGTTCCATTCAGTTACATTTGAAACAAAGATAGGAATAAGTGAAATATTTTTCCGGCGGGAACTTTTGGTACTTTCCATTGGGCTTTGAAGAAAGTACGATGAATTTTGTCTGCTTATTTTCGCTGCCTGTTCCGGCCTTTCCGGTACCGCACTGTTCACTGCTCAATGCTCACTGTTCACTGTTCACTCCTCACTGCTCACTGTTCACTGTTCACTGTTCACTGTTCACTGTTCACTCCTTACCCTTTGCTGCTTCATAAACTCAGTGGGTGTCATGCCGAACTGTTTTTGAAAACTGGTGGCAAAATAGGATGAAGACGAAAAGCCTACCAGGTAAGATACTTCATTCACCCGGTAATCGTTCGACTGGAGCATTTCCGCAGCCTTTTTCAGCCGGTAAAGCCTGATGTATTCGTTGGTGTTCAGGTCGGTGAGAGCCTTGACTTTCCTGTAAAGGGTGGAAACGCTCATACCCATCATGCCGGCAACCATCTCCACACTCAGTTCGGGTTCTGACAGGTTTTTCATGATGATACCGTGCAGTTGCTTCATGAAGGCTTTGTCCATTTTGTTAATTGCCACGGTTTTGTAATTGGTGAGCGGTGATTTCATGAAGCTTTCGCAGGCCAGTTCCTTGTTACTGAAGAGGTTGGATATCTGGGCCAGAAGCAGTTCGGTGGTAAAGGGTTTTTCGATATAGGCGTCGGCCCCCGATTCCAGGCCCTCGATCCGCGCATGCAGGTTGATGGTGGCGGTAAGCAATATGACGGGAATATGGCAGTAGTCGAGATTCTCCTTGATGAAATGGCACAATTCGTATCCATCCATTACGGGCATGATCACATCGCTGACTACCATCTGCACTTCCTGCTTTTTGAGAATCTCAACTGCCTCGGCCCCGTTAAACGCTACCGCGGTATTGTATTTTTCAGAAAGCTCTCCGGCAATGAACCGGCAGAGTTCTTTTTCATCTTCCACTATGAGGATCAGCGGCCGGGGATCGTGGCCGTTTTCTGTCTGTTCCTGTGATGATTCATACCGGGCCGTTTCCGGAACCGGCCATTTTTCTTCTTCGGTAACCGGTGCAGCAGCCGCCTGGTCTTTTGGCAGTTCCAGCACAAAGGAATTGATCCCGGGAACACTCTTGTCAAGGTAGAGGCGTCCGTGGTGCAGTTCGGCCAGGGACCGGGCCAGAGGAAGCCCCAGACCGGTTCCTTTACGGGTTTGTTTTAAGGTGTCGGATCGGATCTGAAAGAAAGGTTCGAAGATTTTTTCACTGTAATCAGATGGGATGGGTTCCCCGTTGCTGTTTACCCGGATGCGCAGGGTGTTTTTATCAGGTACCCCGGGTTCCAGAACAACATTCACTTCATCTCTGGTAAATTTCAGGGCATTGGTCAGCAGGTTGCTCAGAATTTTGGTTGTATTTTCCTGGTCAAGGAATGCCGGGTATTCTTTTTCCGGAAGGTGCAACCTGAACCGGATATGGTTTTCCCTGGCGTTCAGTTCGAACCGTTTGAAAATACTTTCCAGCAGTTCACATACATTGGTTTGTTTGAAATTCAGCCGGAACATTTCCTTTTCGGTTTTCCGGAAATCAAGCAACTGGGTGGTCAGATCGAGCAGGCGGTCGGTGTTTCTTTTCATGATGCACAGATTCTCCAGCACGGAATCGGGACACTCATTCGATTGAAGGATCTTATCCAGAGGGGCCTTGATCAGGGTAAGGGGAGTGCGTACTTCATGGGTAATATTTGTAAAGAAATTGATTTTTGCGTTCAGAATTTCTTTTTCCTTTCTGTTTTCCAGGGCCTGTATCTTTTGTTCCTGTACCTGCCTTTTTTTCCGTTCGCGCCATCTGTACAGAAAGTAGGACCCGGTCAGGAACAAAATCAGGTACAATACGAAAGCCGGAAGAGAAGCGTAGAAGGGAGGGGTAATCCGGATCAGCAGGGTGGCTTCTTCCTCATTCCAGCTATTGTACCAGTTTTGTGTAGATACCCTGAACAGGTATTTGCCGGGCGGGACATTGGTATAATACACCCGGCGGTTGGTGGGCAGGTAAGTCCAGTTCTGGTCGGCCCCTTCCAGAATGTAGCGGTAACGGGTCATGACCGGATTGGTAAAGCTGGGGGCCACAAAATCGATACTGAAAGATGACTGATTGTGTTTGAGACGGATTTCCCTTGAATGGGTAATGCTCAGGGCATCGTCGTGGATGTCCTTTATATTTTCCGGTCCCTGTCCGGAACACTGGACCCCGGTAATGAAGACGGGTGGATCATACGTACTGGTGCAGAAATTGGCCGGATTGAAAGCGATCAGCCCGTCAACCGTGCCGAAATACATTTTCCCGTTGTGATCCAGATAAGCGGAATTGTAACTGAAATGATTGCTCAGGAGCCCGTGTTCTTTGTTATACATGGACATTTGCAGGGTTTCCGGATTAAATTTCAGCAGGCCGCGGGTGGAAGAGATCCATAAATTTCCCTGCCCGTCTTCCAGAATGGAACAGAAGATACCGCAGGGCAGGCCATCTTCCATGGTAAAGCGGCGGAACCGGTGGTTTTCCCTGTCTTCCAGGCAGCAAAAACCGTTGCCTTCGGTAGTGAACCAGAGGCGGTTTTTCCTGTCCTCGTAGATAGAAGTAATCCGGTTGGAGCTGATACTGGCAGGATCCCTGGGGTCGTAGTAAAGATGGGTACAGGTATTATTATTTCTGTCGTAACGGAAAATACCCGATCCATAGGTGCCAATCCAGATGATACCGTTCTGATCCTGGAATAAAACATGGATAAAGGTGTTGGGCGCCACATCGTGAAGGTACTCTAACCTGGCCTTTTCCCGGTCGTAGGTATACAGGCCTGTGCGGGTACCAATCAGGACCGATCCGTCAGCGGTTTTCAGAAAGCAGCTTACGTAATTGTTTCTTAGCCCGCTGGTATTGTCACCCAGAATAAAATGCCGTGTGACGGTTTTTCTTCCGGTATCATACAAAAATGCCCCGTTGTCGTACGATCCCATCCAGAGCAGCCCGTTGTCATTCAGTAATCCGTGATAATTGACACTTTTCAGGCCGGTAATGTTCAAATCGGAGCTGAGGTTTGTGAACCGGTTATTCCCCGGATCAAACCTTATCACACCGGCATCCTCGGTGGCTATCCAGATATTTCCGGTCCCGTCGCCAATGATATTTCGCACCACATTCCCACCCATGGAACCGGGTTTTCCGGTGGCGTAATATTTCTCAAACGGAGTGGTTTCCTGCGGGAGATAATTGATCCCTCCGTGGTAGGTCCCGATCCATACTCCCCCTTCCCTGTCTCTTGTCAGGTTTTTTGCTGCATTATCGGAAAGGGAATAGGGGTCGGAAACTATTTTGTATGTGTGACCGGTAAATCCTTTTTCCAGATGATAGCTGTAAATGCCGTATTCAGTGGCGAGAAAGAATTCCTCGTCGTTTTTTTTCAATATGTCATTCAGAATGATCTCATTGCCTTTCGAATCTGTCCGGCATAATAGGGTGGTTTTTCCCGAGTTCGGATCGAACAGTCGCAGGCCGGTACGGGTGGTTCCCATTAAAAAGCCGTGCGTACCGGCATCCTCGATGCTATTTACATAAACCGACAGGGCATGTTCTTCCTCCGTGAGCACCCTGTATTCGGTAAAACTGTCGGAACGTGGATTGTAGCGGTATATGTTCCCATTGTATGACGATAACCAGATATTCCCGGAAGCCGTAATGTGAATGGTTGAGGGGGTGAAAAATTCGTATGAGGGATAATGCCTTAATTGCCGGTTATTCTTTTTGTAGCGGAATATTCCCTGCCGGCCCGTGAACCATATCTCGCCGCCTGAGCTGACGGCGATATCGCTTACCATGCCGGTAGATATCTGACCGGGCAGGGTGGTAAAATGATCATGATGGGGTTCGTAGAAACAAATGCCACGGGGGGTGCCAATCCATATCAGCCCCTCCTGGTCTTCACAGAGTGCCAGGATCATATTGTCGATAATGCTGTACCTGTCTGTCGCATTATGAACATAGGTTCTGAACTGGTGTCCGTCAAAACGGTTCAGGCCGTCTTTCGTCCCAAACCACATGAAACCCTTCTGGTCCTGCAGGCTGCACATGATGGTATTGTTCGAAAGCCCGTCTTCATTGCCGTAATGGCGGAAGTAATGCTTCTGTGCGGTTGTGGCTGCAGAGGCCGACATGAGCACAAGCAAGGGTATCCAAAGGATGCGTTTCATGATGGGATGCTTGATGGTATATTATTACCTGTGCATTTTTCTGTGTCAGGCAAAGTAAGAAAAGAAAAAGATAAAATACAGGTCAGATCCTTTCATTTTTCGTTCATCCGGGCTTTTTATCCCTCTTTTATGCCGGAATATTGATATCATCTGACCGAATAAAAGATGAATGAATGTTTTTTCAACATTAATTTTAATAAAATTTAAAATGAAAATCGTGTTTTCATGATTTGCATTCTTCCTAAACCTTAAATTCTAACCAATCTATGAAAAAAAACAGTATTGATTTGAGAAAAAAGAGTGGGATTCCGTATTCTGCTCTTTTGACCAAAAAGCTTACTGTTCTCTTCGTCGCCCTTTTCTGTCCGTTCCTGATGTTCGGGCAGAACCTGCGTATCAGCGGGACGGTGACCGACGCAAACGGTGAGCCGGTCGTTGGTGTCACCATTGTGGAAAAAGGCACCACACATGGAACCATTACCAACGAAGACGGTCAGTATGTTCTGGAAAATGTTCCGGGCGATGCTGTTCTGGTGTTTTCCTTTGTAGGGATGATCACTCAGGAAATCCCTGTTGAAGGCAGAACGGTGATCAATGTGGAACTCCAGGAACAGGTGATCGGTCTGGAGGAGCTGGTGGTGGTAGGTTACGGCGTGCAGAAAAAAGCTACCCTGACCGGAGCCACCGCTGTGGTGAACAACGAGGACCTGGCCGTTTCTCCCACGCCAACCCTTTCACAGGCTGTAGTAGGTAAAGCCCCGGGTGTTATGGCCCGCCAGGCTGACGGACGTCCCGGTAAAGCTGCCTATATCCAGATCCGGAACATGGGTACCCCGCTTTATGTAATTGACGGGATCCCTGCAACAGAAGAGGATTTTAACAACCTGGACGTGAACAGCATCGAAGACATGTCTATCCTGAAGGATGCTTCCGCGGCCATTTACGGGATCCGGGCCTCGAACGGTGTGGTGCTGATCACTACCAAAAAGGGGAAAACCGGGGAATCCAACAAGATCAATGTCAACACCTATTACGGGTGGCAGAACTGGACCCGCTTCCCGCGTCCTGCCGATGCCGGCACCTTTGTGTTTGCAAAAGCCACAGCCGATGTGAACCGGACCATGGCATCAACAGGCACGGGAAGTACTTCGTGGACACAGGAAGACCTTGAGCACTGGAGGCTGCAGGACACCCCCGATCACCAGGGAACCGACTGGTATGAATTTGCTGTGGTGAAGAACGCTCCCCAGCAGTACTTTAATATCAATACCACAGGGGGTACCGAGAATACCACCTATTACATTGCCGTAAGCAGGCTCAACCAGGATGGGAATTTTACGGAATACAACTTTAACCGTACCAACCTGCAGACCAACGTGGAAAGCCGCATCAGGGAGTCGATCACAGTGGGTGCGCGTATCAGCGCTCAGATCAATAACACCAACAGCCCGGCAGCTCCGGGCGATGTGATGTGGAACCCCATGTACGGACTGTACCGGAATTATCCCACCTGGCGCCCTTACGCCAATGACAATCCGGATTACGTGAACCATACCGACTGGGACGAATCGCATCATGCCCTGTTCCGGAAAGATATCATCGGGTATTATGAGCAGATCTACCGTTCAATGAATTCAGTTCTGTATGCAGAATATCAAACGCCCCTGGAAGGGCTGACCGCAAGGGTACAGTATTCATTCAGAGCAAACCAGGGGAATTACGACCGGTTCCAGTATACTTATAATACCTATACATACGATCCGGAAACTGATATGTATAATGTAACGGGCGGTCTTTCTTCCGGCAGTCACAGCCGGAATTCCACCCTCAGACTGGGCAATGTATACCAGGCCCAGCTGAACTATGCGAATACATTCGGCCAGCACAGCATTGCCGCTACTTACGTTTTCGAGGCACAGGACAATGAATCGCCCAGTAACCTGAGTGTTAGTTCCAAACCTTCCAGTAATTATCTGGAACTGATCCAGTTTGCCGAGTTGACCGGTTTTTCCAATACCTGGAGCGCCGGTGCCCTGATGGGGCATGTGGGCAGGATCAATTACGATTATGCCGACAAGTACATACTGGAGCTTTCCGGACGGTATGATGCTTCGTACATTTTCCCTCCGGGTGAAAGGTGGGGGCTGTTCCCCTCTGTCTCTGCCGGATGGCGTATTTCCGAAGAATCATTCTTCCAGAACAGCGCCCTGGGCGGCATATTCAAGGAACTGAAGCTGAGAGGATCCTACGGAATGATGGGGAACGACAGTCCGGGTGGTTATGGAGCCTTTGACTATCTGGCCGGGTACGATTACAACTCCGGTTCACAGGTATTCGACGGGAACCTGGTTGTGGGCACTGCCCTGAGGGATCCCGGGACCACCAACATTACCTGGGCAAAAGCATATGTTACGGATATCGGGATTGATATTTCGATGCTCGACGGGGCCCTTTCCGCTGAATTCGATGTATTTCGCCGCGATATGAAAGGGTTGTCGGCACAACGCTATGATGTGCTGATCCCTGAGGAAGTAAATATTATCCTGCCGTATGAGAACCTGGAAGCCGACCGGCACGAAGGTTTGGACGGACTGGTCCGTTACAGGGGAAGGTCCGGAGATTTTACCTATAACGTGGCCGTCAATGTGGGTTATTCGCGGTCGAAAACCCTGGATGTTTACAAACCACGCTTCGGCAATTCATGGGATGAATACCGGAGTGGCCAGGAAGGCAGGTATAAGAACATTACATGGATGTACGAGTGCATCGGCCAGTTCCAGTCGATGGACGAGATCAATAACTATCCCGTGAACATTGACGGACGAGGCAATACCACCCTGCTGCCCGGCGACCTGATTTACAAGGATGTGAATGACGACGGGGTGATTGACGGATACGACATGCGTCCCCTGGGCTATCCTTACGAGCCACAGCTTCCCTGGGGATGGGGTAATCCTTATAGAAATGCTCTGCCGGGACTAAATTACGGCCTGACATTCAATGTGACATGGAAAGGGTTTGACCTGAACGTGGCTGCCCAGGGAGGAGCGCTTACCACATTCATTGCCGAATGGGAACTGAGGAATCCATTGCAGGGAATGGCCAACTCGGCCGAAAGGTTGCTGGATGATGCCTGGCATATGGAAGATATTTACAATCCGAGCGATGATTCCTGGGTGCCCGGTTTTTATCCGGCCGTGCGGCCCAATATGGCCTACCACAGCAACGGAAACAAATCATCTACCTTCTGGTCGCGAAATGTGAAATACCTGCGTTTCAGGAATATTGACCTGGGGTATACCCTGCCTTCGAAATGGGTGAACAGAATAGGTATCCAGAGAATGCGTGTTTACGCCAACGGATACAATCTTTTCTCGATCGATAACCTGAAAGATTTCGGTATTGATCCCGAACTGGCAACCACCAGCGGATTGCAGTATCCCCAGAGCAAAATCATTAATGTGGGAGTAAACGTAACCTTTTAAACAACATGGCTATGAAAAAAATTCTGATATATATCTTTTCTGTCACCTTGTTGTTTACCCTGACAACAAGCTGTGAAGATTACCTCGAGATCACCCCGAAAACCGTTCTGGTGGATGAGCAACTATGGAGTTCGGAGGATTTGATCCTGAGTCACCTGGCAAACCTGTACAACCGGATCCCGGTGTACTCCACCATCTATTCAAACTCGGATATGATGTCGAACAATGATGACCTGATGTGGACCGGGCTGTATGAGTATAATAATCATTATGATACCTATAGCTGGGATTACCAGAATTACTGGGACTGGGAATACATCCGTCACCTGAACAATTTCATTGAGGGGGCGACCAATGCCACCAGCCTGGATGAGAACAAGCGGAAATTGTATCTGGCTGAAGGCCGTTTTTTGAGGGCCTATGCCTATTTTGAAATGGTGAAAAGGATGGGAGGCGTTCCTCTGATAACCGAAACATACGTATATGAGGATTATCTGGCCGATCCAGAAGCTCTTCAGATCCCGCGGAGCAAGGAATCGGATATCTATGATTTCGTGGCTTCGGAAGTGGATGCCATTAAAGAGGATCTGGCGCTGAACGAGGGATCACAGACCCGGGCTACCAAATGGGCAGCACTGGCTCTCAAAGCCAGGGCCATGATCTATGCCGGGTCGCTGGCGAAATACAACAGCGCCATGGCCACACCCATTACCCTTCCGGGCGGTGAAGTGGGTATCCCATTGTCTATGGCACAGGGATATTACTCGGCCGCACTGGCTGCTGCAGAGGAGATCATTAACGACGGACCCTATGAACTGCATACTTCCAATCCCGACAAAGCCGATAATTTTTATGAGGCCATTATGCAGAAGGGCAACAGCGAAGTGATCTTTGCCAAGGACTTCACTGAAGGCAAAACCCACAATTTCACCTGTTACAATATTGTCAGGGCATTGCGGGAAGATGCTGCAGAAGCTGCCAGGATGTCTCCCACACTGGGTTTTGTGGAATCTTTCGAATATGTGAACGATTTCGATGGTACCCTTGAGAATGTGGACGGATCGGGCAATTATATTTTCTATGAGAATATGATGGATATCTGCGAAGGGAAAGATCCCCGTTTATTCGGATCGGTGCTTGTTCCCGGCTCCACCTTCAAGGGCCAGGACGTGGATATCCAGGCCGGAGTGGCTATCTGGAACGGGGGAAATGATTTCACTTTCGAATCATCCGTCAACCTGGGTACTACCTGGACCGACGGGGAAAGATGGGTTGGAATGAGCGGTCCCTGTGGTACCGAGATCCATACCACCAATACCGGCTTTGCCATGCGGAAATTTATCAGCGACAAGCCGGGGGATGCCATCCGTTCATCCGGGAACCAGGTGTGGTGGCCGTATTTCCGTTACGGTGAGATCCTGCTGATCGCTGCCGAGGCCGCCTTCGAAAGCACCCCTCAGAACATTCCCAAAGCCCTGGGTTACATCAATCAGGTGAGAGACCGTGCAGGTATCCAGGCCCTGGATGCAGGAACCCTGACCATTGAACGGATCCAGAACGAGAGAAGGGTGGAACTGGCCTTTGAAGATTTGCGCTGGTGGGACCTCAAGCGATTCAGGATTGCTCATGAGCTGCTCGACGGTATTTCGGTTACCTCGGAACACTGGGCGTTGTGGCCCTACCGGGTAATCGCTCCCGGAGAAACTTTCCACAATAGCTATATCTTCAGAAAACTGAAGGCTCCCAGGCAGCTTACCTACAGCCGGAATTTCAGGATGGGTAACTATTACGGAGAGATTTCCGAAGATTGGATCAGCAGGAATCCCAGTCTCATTAAAAACCCCAATCAGGACTAATAAGGAGGATTAGACTATGAAAAAATATATCATATTGTTTATCGGGTTAGGAATGATGCTTGGGTCATGTGAATTCGACAATTACGATGAGCCCACATCAAAAATAACCGGAAAGATTATCTACCAGGGAAAGACCCTTGGTTTCAGAAGCAAACGGCTGTCTCTGCTGTTGTTCCAGTCGGGTTACCAGCTCCATGAGAGCGAGAATGTGGCAATCAACCAGGACGGTACGTTCAGTGCCATAATGTTTGACGGGGATTACAAGCTGATCAATCCGGCCGGTACCAATCAACCCTGGGTTCTCAGAACCGACACCGTGTTTTTTGAGCTGAACGGACAGATCGCTATCGATTATGAGGTAACTCCCTACTTCATTATCAATAATGAGTCCTATGCCAAGAGCGGTAACAACATGACAGCCAGTTGTGAACTGGAACAGATCGTGGGAACATCCACCCTGCAAAGTGCGGCCCTTTTCATCAGCCGGACGCTCATCTGCGATGACCGCTACAATAACGGTTCGCATGTGATCCCTGCGGGTGATATTACCGATCTGTCGGATGTGAACTTCACCGTGCCTATCGAACAGCGTATCCTTGATTTCGGATACTGCTTTGTGCGGGTAGGGGTGAAAGTGAACCAGGCCAGTGAGTGGCTGTTTACTCAGGTAGAGAAAGTCGAGTTCTAAGAGGCTTGTTGTAAA
>DSCJ01000009.1 GCA_011049175.1 Bacteroidota bacterium
GAAGCCATCCGTTAATATGGACAAATACAACTTTTTTTAATGTCGAGGTATTAAAATTTTTGAATTCTAAGGAAAGAAATTTAAAAGTACGACAGGACAACCTTTTGTATAAGGAATGGCAGGAGAAGTGCTAAATATCAAGGTTTGTAGCCCGCCCAAACTGAATAGCGGTTTGACAGGAAAATACCACGCAATCTGCCACTACGCATACAATTTACCGTTAGAAACAATTATAACTCGTGTCTATTGGATTACAAAATATTTGAAATATGCCTCCTGGTTTTGTTAACACAATAAAAGATGAGATATTGTATGAATACGCGAAGCTCATCTCAGGGTCCGCATACGGAACCCTTGAACGGGCTTTTATTACCAATAGATTTTTTAAACTTAAAAAGGGAGAAATCAATATCTCTGATACTATACGGGAACGGAGCGAAACAGCGGCCCGTGGGATGAAGAAATCCAGTTTTTCAAACAATCCGCTACGAACCGGCCCGATAAACCGGCTGATTCTTCTCTTCTACAACCAGGCAGCCTCTACGAAGCATAGTTCCGGTATTTCCACGTATTTCTTCAGAAGAGCCGGCCAATGAGTACATGTTTTTCGCTTCCTGCAAAGCCACCCCCGGTACCTATGACAAGCCCCCCGGCAATGCAGGCTTTCAGGCCACCGGCTCCGTTACCACACCGGCCCGGCAAATTGAAGGACTTAGTGGCAAAGATGAGGCCCGCACCGTGTAAGCGTACAGAACGTACGTACCAGGCGGGATCCTGAAGAGGTGAAATAAACATACCGTCTGAAACTGACGAAATTTTTAAACAAAATGACCATTATCAAAACTTCTGTTTGGAGGCAAATGTGATATCTTCAGGGATTCATTCATCAATTCAATTTTTTAATTCAAAGGAGAATAAAACATGAAAAAAAGAAATGGTCTTGTGGTCTCTCTTGCTCTGGCGCTCGTATTGCCGGCGGCCACAATGGTTTTGATTGCCATGGCAGGCCCGGGAGGCAATTCGGTTCCGCCCAGGCCGGAAGGTCCATGTGACATCTATGAAGCTTCAGGCTGCCCGTGTGTGGCCGCCCATAGCACCACGCGTGCATTATATGCATCCTATAACGGCCCCCTCTACCAGGTAATGCGCCAGTCGGACGGCAAAACCCTGGATATAGGAGTAGTTCAACCCGGTGAGGGCGATCCGGGCGGATATGCCGATGCCGCCGCACAGGACGAATTCTGTGCAGGTACCTATTGCTGGATTACCGTTCTCTACGACCAGTCGGGAAAAGGGAATCACCTGGCACAAGCACCCCGCGGCGCCTTTGTCGGTCCTGCCATGGGTGGGTTCAACACCCTGCCGGTAGCCGACATGGCCCCCATTACCATCATGGGGCACAAAGTGTACGGCATTTTCATCGCGCCGGGTATGGGCCTCCGCCTGAATGATCCGAAAGGCACTGCCGTCGATGACCAGGCAGAGGGCCAGTACTGGGTCATTAACGGACACCATTACAACGACGGCTGCTGCTTCGATTACGGAAACGCCGAAATTGACAGCCGCGACGACGGCGACGGCACCATGGAAACCACATATTACGGCAATGCCAGCCACTGGTATTACGGGCAGGCTCCCGGCCCCTGGATCATGACCGATCAGGAGAACAACCTGGTGGGCTGTGTCAACGCTTCTCCCAACGACAAGTACTGCCCGGTTCTGCCCAGCATCAACTGGCGCTTTGTAACGGCAACAGCCGACGGCGAACCTCACCACTGGAGAGCTATGGGCGGAGACGCCCAGCGGGGCGATCTGCTCATGATGTTCGACGGGCCCCGCATTATCAACGACCGAAACAGCTATGACCCAATGCGCAAGCAGGGAGCAATCCTGCTGGGCAACGGCGGCGACAACAACAATTATTCCCAGGGAACCTTCTACGAAGCTGCCATGACGGCTCCGGGCACTTTCCCCACCGAGGAAACCAACCAGAAAATCCAGGCCAATGTGGTAGCTTCCGGATACGATGTTCAGCGCTTGCGCATTGCCCCGGCCAATGCCACCGAAACACCTCCGGGGGTCCAGACATTCTCACCGGGATCGTCACAAAACACCACCCTTACCTTTACCAACACCACCGGGGAAACGGTGAGAGACCTCACATTGAGCATTGACGTTCCCGCAGGATGGAAATCGGTTGTATTAAACGGGAAAGAAACCACAAAAAAATTCACCGGCCGGATTCGCCCGGGAGAAACGGCAAGCGCCACTTTCACGGTTACGTCCGGATCAGAGTCTTTCAATGGGGACCTGGTAGGGAAAGCAACGTGGATGAACACATCCGTCGGCCGGACTCAAACAGAGACCATGGCCGAAAAGGTACGAAATGTCAATACGGTCAAGATCAACGAATTCCGAATCAGCGACGGTTCTGCCGGCAATTCCACGAACTCGTTCATCGAGCTGTATAACGCCGGCAACAGTGAAATCGATATTTCTGACTGGACCCTTACCCTGCACCCCGACCAGTTGCCCATCTTTTCATCCATAAAGATCCCTGCCGGAACAAAACTTTCTCCCCGTGGATTTTACCTGTTAGGCCTCGCTGCCTCAGGATTGGCCGTTCCCGCAAAAAAAGGGGAAAACACCATTTATGTACGGAGCACGGCCGGAATGTCGGTTGGCGATGAAATTGTGATCGGTGAAGGCCCCGATGCGGAAGTACGAAGGATCACAAGAGTAGGAACGGCCGCCGGCCTGAAAATACCGGAAGATCAAACCGGAATGTGGAGGCGTCGTCAACCCGAACCAGGGACCCCCACCACGGTGTGGCAACCCATTCCTGAAGGTCCGGTAATTACCATCCCGGAAGGATCTGCCAATATACCGGTGGCCAGTGTTGACGGCTTCGAACCGGGAGAAAAAATGGCTATCGGGTATGGGGCAACCTATCCCGTTGCCATAAACCCGGTGGAAAAGTACGAAGTGGTTACGGTAACCGAAGTAGGCAAACCCGGCACCCAGGGCTGGCTCTCCATGGACGCAAAAAAGGGGGATAAGAACATTAAGGTATATCCCATTGATAATATTTCGGCTGGTGACCGGATCAGACTGGATATTGACAGTGAAGGTCACGGAATCGAATGGGTGACTGTTAAACGTGTGGGCACACAGTCTGTTCGAAGTACTTTCCGTGGTCCGCTGGAACCCGGTGAAGATCCGGGCACGGGTCTTGATCTGGAAAAAAAGCTGAAGTTTGACCATTCATCAAACCTGCCTTTCAGCTGTTGGGGAACCGGGATCAGCTTCACACCAGAAACCGCTTTCCCTCACTCGAGCAACGAGCCGGTACTGCCGCTTGGAACCGGTATCACCATCGACCGTCCCCTGAGCATGGACCATGAGATCCATACTGTTATACTGAACGAAAAGGTAACTACCGCAGGCTACCAGGGGACTCCCGCACCCGATCAGTGGTTCGGGGGACCTGCCCTATCTTCAAGATCCAGCAGTATGGTGTTGCGTGACGCAGCCGATAATGTGGTTGACGGTCTCAACTACGGGTGGCTGGTAGATCTCTGGGCAGCCGAAGGCTACCAGGCCGCATCCGGAGCAGGTGAAAGCGGATGCAAGGCTCCCCTGCCGGGTATCGGAGGCGGCAGGTTCGGGGCTCCTGCCACCGGCGGGCCCCACCTGAGTTCCGGGCGCTTCCCCGATGGAAACGATACCGACTCCAACTGCGAGGATTTCCATTTACAGAACACGATCACCACCTTACTGGCCGCCCCCGCAGGCACTGAAAATGTGAAAGTGGCCAGTGTATCGGGCCTGAAAAACGGTCAGAAAGTGGTTGTCGATAAAGGCGAAAACAGCGAAACAGCCGTTATCGCTATTATCGGCACAACAGGTGGCACAACCATCAGTACGGCCACCAGTGCAGGCGCTACCGTTATTCCTGTTGCCGGTGTGGAAGGGTTCAGCGTTGGCCAGACCATCACCATAGACAAAGGAACGAACCGTGAAACAGCCGTCATTGCTTCCATCACGGTACCGCGTCGCCGTTTCGGCAGAGATGACAACGGCCCGGGGAACTCCATCACCGTAGCCGAACCCCTGGAAAGGGATCATGCTGAGCACGCACAGGTTTCCGGCACCGGTATAACCTTTGCCTCCCCATTGGCCAGGGATCATGAAAGCGGTGTGCAGATAGCCGGCAGCCTTCCCACACCGGGTGGACCTAATCAATATTAGGTAACTTGTATGAAGGGAAAAGCCGGATTTAAATAAAATTCAGACACTACTCCGCGGCATGACAACATAAGGGCATGCCGCGGAGTTTTCTATGGCCAAATGCAGGAGGATATGATTCTGGCAACTGACAGAGATAAAACCGGTTTTCATAAAGCCTGGCCCTGGTGGCGGTGTGTTCTGACAGGCCTGATCCTGTTGGCTCTGATTATGACAGCCATTCTGAGCCGGCATTATCTGGAGGGTGGATCCATCGCAGGATGCAGCGGAGGAAGCCCCTGTGAACAGGTGCTCAGCAGCAGGTGGTCGATGATTGCGGGAGTGATACCTGTCAGCGGGTTAGCTATGGGAGTATACCTGGCGATGCTGGTCGCCGGCTTCTGTATCGGTCCGGCTGCGGAGGCTCCCGTCAGGCGACTTGCCTGGAGTGTGCTGCTGATCCTGGCTGGTTCGGTGGCGGGAAGCGCCGTATGGTTTATCATTGTACAGAAATGGATCATTGGTGACTTCTGCTTTCATTGCATGATCACCCACATCACCGGCTTGTTGTTGACTGCACTGATTATATGGCGGGCCATCAAAGAGTCAGACCACCCTTCGGCAAATTCCTCATCTAAGAATCAAAAAAGGGTCAGCAACAGATCTTCAGCCGCCCCGGAACGTCTTATCCGTCCCATGACTGCCAGGGTGCTGACGATGGGCGGACTGCTCCTGGCCGGTATCATGGTAATCCTGCAGTCCGGATTCTCTCCTTCATCCGTATATCACGACGGGGAATCACGGGGAAGCATGCCCGTTATCGATTACCACACCGCACCGGTCGTCGGGTCACCTGAAGCCCCTTACATGGTCACCCTGCTTTACGACTACCAGTGTTCACATTGCCAGAGAATACATTTCATGCTCGATGAGGCCATTCGCCGTTACTCAGGCAAACTGGCCTTTGTACTGTGTCCCACCCCATTGAGTTCCGAATGCAACACGTACGTCCGCCGGGAGGTGGATGCAGCCAATCCCTCCTGCGAACTGGCTAAAATCGGCCTGACGGTATGGAAGGCCAGGCCGGAGAGGTTCCCTGCTTTCGAAAACTGGATGTTCTCATACGAGTCGGGAAACAACTGGCATCCCCGTTCTCCGGAAGCTGCCCGGGCAAAAGCCATTGAACTGGTGGGTCAGTCAGACTTCGATGCTGCATGGGCGGATCCGTGGATAGAAACTTATTTGGAAACCAGTGTTCAGGTTTTCGGCCAGACGATTCAAAATGGAATGGGAGCCATTCCCAAACTGGTCTTCGGTTCATACTGGGCCATCCCTGAGCCCCGTGATGCAGATGACCTGGTTTATATCCTGCAGCATAGCCTGGGTGTGCCCGAACCCTGATCCTACCGTTTGCCTGCATTTCAACACACATATACCACACCATCTTTCTTTACCCGGACACCCTGAATTCTTCCGCACTAAATCTAATTTTGTATTTTGGCAGTTGAAAAAAAGAAAACCTTCTCATAAAATAAACAGCTAATGAAATTATCGTTTTTCTTTCTTACACTCACCATTGCTTTCCTGACTGCTGCCACGGCACAGGATGATTTCAAAGCCAATACTCCGGGCGCAGGGAACCCCCTTCTGCCGGGTTATTTTGCTGATCCGACCATTAAGAAGATCGGGGATATTTATTACATATACGCCACCACCGACAACGAGATGCTGGCCTCAGGCGCCCCTACACTGTGGTACAGCAAGGATTTTCAGAACTGGTATAACTACACCCCGGAGATCCCGTCGCTGGAATCGGTCAACCTGCGTAATTACTGGGCACCCGATTTGGTGGAGGGAGCCGACGGCAGATACTACCTCTATTTCGGTAACTGCCAGGCAGGATGTAAGATCTACGGCTATGTATCCGATACGCCGGTGGGCCCGTGGACCAAGCTGCATGAAGACGATACCCCTGTGATCCCCGACGGCTACCCGCGCAGGGGATTCCCCTCCCTGGATGCCCAGTTTTTCGCGGACGATGACGGGACAATATATGCATACTGGGGCACCTGGGTGCATTACAACAACGGATATGCCGCAGGCATACTCAACAACCAAACCATGGCCTCGGTTTCGGAAGGAAGGAACATCCCCATTGAGCAGACACCCGAACCTTTTGAAGCGCCCTACATGATGAAGCGGAACGGGAAGTATTTCCTCATGTACTCCAGCGCATCGTGCCATGACGAGACCTATAATGTCCGTTATTCCTATTCAGACAGTCCCCTCGGCCCATTCACTCCCGGGGCCAACAATCCCATATTGAGCACCAACGAAGATCAGTCGGTGCATGGTCCGGGACATCATTCGGTGCTGCAGAAAGGAAACGACCATTACATTGTGTACCATCGCCACGACTACCCCATGACACGGGGGGGCATGTCGCGCCAGGTGTGTATTGACAGCCTGATCTTTGAAAACGATACCACCATCCGGAAGGTCATTCCCTCGCACCGGGGAATCGTTCCTTTCAGGGAATCAGACGTGCCTGAGGATATTGCTTACCTGGCCGAAACCTCGGCCTCCTCTTACTACCACCTGGATGCTGCCGGATACGACTATCCCTACCTCCCCTCCTATGCCACCGACAACAACAACGCCACCATGTGGAAGGCGGCGGACAACAGCCTGCCGCAGCACCTCACCATCGACCTGGGAGAGGTGAAAAGGGTCCGACGGGTGATGACCCAGTTCGAGTTTGCCAGCTATTATTACCGGTATATCCTGGAATACTCCCGGAAAGGGAAGAAATGGAAGATGTATGCCGACCGTTCCGGGAATTGCACTTCCGGAAGCCCGATGATCGATGACAACACCGTGAAAGCACGCTACATCCGGCTTACGGTGCTGGATACCGAAAAAACCGGACTGCTGGCGGCGGTATGGAACATCAGGGTGTACGGTTCCCGTTTTGATATTCCCCTCGGGCTGGTGAACAAGCCCTCGGAAAACGAACCCGGTGCACGGAGCTCGCGGGAAATGGTTTTCGGGTTCGACCTTTCGGAGGTCCCGGAGAACGACCCTCTCGAAACCCTGCCTAACACCGGAACGGTTGGCGGCCATTTCAAAAAGAACGGAGAAGTAAGAATGGCCAGAGATGAAGAAGGTGTGAAAGCCATTGAATTCATCAGGGGGTCGCTCATACTCGAAGACAGGCCCGTCCCGCAGAGCCTGGCATGGAACGGATCGTATACCGTAGCTGCCTGGGTGAAAAACCCGGAAGTAGCCCGGGAGGGAGAATGCCTGGCCTCGTGGTGCGACCGGTTTGCCTACCGCCTGGCAAACTCCTGGAACGCACTGTTCTACAACAGCGGCCCGTACGGGGCAGCCGGTCATCTCGACGGCCATTTCGATATGCGCTACCGGAACGTGCCGGCTGAAAACGAATGGCACCATATCGTGCTCACCTTCGACGGGGTGGTGGAAAAAATTTACGTGGACGGGGTACCTGATAATTCCCAGATCATGACCCTTGCTTCGGCCGTTGACAATGCCCGGTTTATCATCGGCGCTTCCGACGGCAGCGGTGAAAACTACTCCGGATACATGGCTTCCCTGAGAATGTACGACAATGCCCTGTCGCAGAAAGAGATAAGGAAACTGATGAAAGAGACCATTCCCCTTGCAACCCGCAGGATCACAGACGGTGAAAAGGCAGCAGGCCGCCGGCCCGGGGGAAAAGAATTGTATATTCCAAGAAAAGTGTTCCGCATACCCGAAGGGAACGATTACACCAGCAGAGAGAGCGATTATTGCTTCGACCGGATGGTTGAGGGGCCAAACGTCGCCATATTCTGGCATAAGGAATATGGCGACGACCCGCTGAACCACCCCGATGAAAACAAACGCTTCGATGTACATGAGTTGCTCAGCGAATGCGAAAGGTTTTACAACTACTATGTGGATGAATTGAAACTGGTTGAAAAAGGGAACTCGCTGACCGATCAATACAAGCTACTGGTTTATGTTTTCGGCGGAGATGAAGGAACCGCCTTCGGCGGTGGGGCGGAAGATAAAATTGGAGTGTTATGGACCAATGCTTCCCGGGTCAGGAAAGGCCCCTACGGTGTGCTGGCTCATGAGATGACCCATTCGTTCCAGTTCCTTTCGCGAATGGATACCGGTCATGGTGCCCGGGGAGCCATCAGCGAGATGGCGGCGCAGTATGTGTTGTGGCAGGTTTATCCCGAATGGATGACCTTTGAAAACTACCACCTGGCAGATTTCATGAGGAAGACACACTTCGCCTTCCTTCATCCCACCAACATGTACCATTCCCCCTATGTGCTGGAGTACTGGTCGCATAAGCACGGGAAGGAATTCTATGGCAGGCTGAACCGGGAAACGGCCGAAGGCGAAGATCCGGTGATGACATACAAACGGATCACCTCCATCACCCAGGAAGAGTTTAACGACGAAATGTTTGATGCCTGCCGCCGGTTCATCACCTGGGATATGGAACGCATCAGGGAGGTTGCCGCCCTCTACGCCAACCAACACCATACCGTGATCAACGAAACCGGAGACGGCTGGTACCGCATTGCCCCGGAAAAATGTCCGCAAAACTACGGATACAACGGCATCAGGCTTCAGGTTCCGGCAGGCGGCACGGAAGTGGCGCTCACCTTTGAAGGAATAGCCGGTGCCGAAGAATACAGCGCAGTGAATACCGGCAAGGCCGGCTGGCGTTACGGATTTGTTGCCCATCTGGAAGACGGCCGCCGGGTTTACAGCGATATTTATAATGATCGGGAAGGAAAGGCAACATTCAGAGTGCCTGGGAACACGCAGCACCTGTGGCTGGTGGTAATGGGGGCACCCACGGAGCACCGGCCTGTTCCCTCCCGGCGCAGGGGACAGACCGAACAGGCAGAGGAAGAACAGTGGCCGTACCGGTTTAAGCTGGAAGGAACCGCCCCGGATGGGTCGATTGTTCAGTAAAGAGCAGGAAGAGTGTTTTACCCAAACACCTATACCCCTCAACACCCTGGCTTTTGTATATTTACATTTAACTTCATAACAAGTGTTAGGTATTTTTGCGCAAGAAATATGAAATACATAATTGCGCTTCTTTTTCTTTTCCATCACGGCTTTTTATTAACTTTAACCGGTTTCAACCTGCAGAAGCCGTTCCTGACGGCTCCCTGACAGCCTTTGACAAGCCATGACGAAAATAAAATTCATCCATACGGCAGACCTGCACCTCGACACTCCTTTCCGGGGATTGTCGGAATGGAACCCGGAACTGGCCGGTCGACTCAGGGATGCTACTTTTCAAAGTTTCAGGAACATCGTCAACCTGTGCCTGAGCGAAGAGGTCGATTTTCTTCTCATTGCGGGCGATATTTTCGATTCTGAAAACCGCAGCCTGGCCGCCCAGCTCCGGTTCGTGGCTGAACTGAAAAGGCTGACCGGAAGGGACATTCCGGTATACTTCGTGTGCGGGAACCACGACCCGCTCGATTCCTGGATGGAGAGCCTCCACCTGCCGGAAGGGGTGCACCGTTTCGGAACTGAAGCCGTGGAACACATTACTTTTGCACGCAACAACCAACCGGTAGCCGATATTTACGGGATCAGCTTCCCGGAAAAGTCTGTGCGCGAAAATCTGGCCCTGCAATTCGAAAGAAAAATAGACCCCGCCCCCTTTTCCATTGCCCTCTTGCACGGAACCGTGGGAAACCCCGGTCCGCATGAAAATTACGCACCTTTCCGGATGGACGAGGTTGCCAATAAACCGTTCGATTACTGGGCCCTGGGACATATCCACAAGCCGGCGGTGATCAGGGAGGCCCATCCGGCCATGGTGTACCCCGGAAACCCCCAGGGAAGGGATTTCGGAGAAACCGGCCCCCGGGGCTGCTACCTGGTGGAACTCTCGGCTAACCAAAAACCCCGGCTCCGGTTCCTGCCGGCACAGGTAATCCGTTTCGAAACGGTCACCGCCGACCTCACCGGGGAAGACCGGTTCGACCGGTTGCCGGCCCGGGTGGAAGAGGCCATAAAAGGCCTATCGGCCTATAATGAATCGGCTAGTTACATGATACGCCTCACCCTTTCGGGAAGGACACCCCTGCACGTACACCTGAACCGTCCGGGCGAAACAACCCGGCTGGCAGAGCTTCTCAATGAAGGACAGTCGCCGGAAGCACCCTTTACCCGGATCGACCGCATCGACATCCGCACCCGGCCCGACATGGACCTGGACCAGGTACGGAAAGGGACGGACTTTCCTGCCGAGGTGCTGAAAGTTTTCGACACATACGAAAAGGACCCGGAGAAACTCAGGGCCCTGTTAACGGAAATTGAGAAAGAATTCGGCCACCATGCCGCCCGACGCCACCTCAGCGAACTGCCGGATGAAGAGATGAACGAACTGCTCGACCGGGCCCGCTGGTTGCTGATGGACCGGCTCACGGAAGAAAAGGAAACATCATGATCCTGAAAGAGATCCATATTGACGGGTTCGGCATGTTCCACGGATTCACCCTCGGCGGACTGGACAGGGGAATTCACATCATCCGGGGCGATAACGAAGCGGGAAAATCCACCCTCCTGAAATTCATCAGGTTCACTCTTTTCGGGTATCCCCGCTTCCACGACCAGCGGATGCCTCCCCTGCGCGGCGGAAAGCACGGAGGCCGCCTGCGTGCAATGCTTTCTTCCGGAGAAGAAGCCGTGTTTGCACGATCGTCGGACGACCGCATACGCCTCATTTACCACGGCAAGGAAAGTGCAAGCCACACCCTGTGGTCGCAATTGCTGGGATATGCCACCGCGGAACTTTTCAGCAATGTGTATGCCATTTCGCTGGACGAGCTGGCGGATATGAAGCAATTGAACGAATCGGGCATGCAGGACAAACTGTTCAGCGCAGGGCTGGGAATGGGCAAAATATCGATCGGGGATATTGAAAAGGACCTGCATGGGCTGACGGAACAACTGTACACTCCCAGGGGGAGAAACCAGATAATCCCCGGGATCATGAATCAGCTGGAAGAAAAATCCAGGCACGTCACATCCATACAGGAACACCTCCCCAGGTATGCTGATCATACGGAAGAAATCAAACGTCGGGAAGAACAACTGCAACAGATGGTAAACCGGCTGGAAACCGCCCGCACAGAAAAAACACGGCTGGAACATTACCTGAAATGCTATCCTTCTTTCATAGCGCTCAAAAATGCGGAAGCCGGGCTGAAAGAACTGCCTCCCCTGCAGGATATCCCGGAGAAGGCTCCCGGAGAACTGGAAAGGCTGGAAGAAAAAGAAAAGGAACTGGAAGAAAGGCTGGATATCCTGATGAACGGCAACGGGAAGGAAGAAGGGATCCGCGGGCTGGAAGAAAAGGCCCGGCGCCTGCAGGTAAACAACCAATTGCTTGAACAGGAAAAAACCATCGCATACCTGAAGGAAAACCTGGAAAAATACAAGCAGACCCTGAATGAAAGGCAGGAAGAAGAAGAAGAGATGGTAAAACTGCAACAATCCATTGACGGGGAGCTAAAAAAGATCGGGGAAAACCGGAGCGAGCAGGATATTCTCCGGTTTACAGGACATATTGTTCATAAAAACAGGATTGGGGAATTCCGTGACCGGTTGAGCCGGGCCGTCGAGCACCGCCGGGATGCCGAAGCCTTATTCGCCGCGAGGCAGAGCCAGGAAAGGCAGATCAACCTGAAGAACCTGTTCGTATTCCTGGCAGTTATGCTTCTCATCGGCACCTTCACAGCTATATACTACAAGCTTTATGTGCTGGCCGGGGCGCTGGCGCTCACCGCCGCGGGAATTCTTACCGGGAAAAAATTCCTGCTGAACAGAGACCATCCCCGGCGGCTGGAAAAAGAACTGACAGAAGCCCGGGAAGAAGAACAGAAGGTCCGAAGCGAATACGAAAGCTACCTGGAAAAAGAACTGGGGCTTCCTTCCTTCCTGCCGCCCGAAGCAGCCCTGGAGGTGATCGGCACCATTGAACGGGTCGGGGAAATCATTGCCCAGCGAAACAAACTGCAGGAAAAGATTTACCGCGACCGGTTGCCTTTTATCCGGGAAACGGAAGAAATGGCCCGTTCCCTCGGCCACCTCCTGCCCGATGAAGCACGCCCCGCAGATACGGCCGGGATGATCGAACGGCTGGCCGCCGCATTCCGGGAAGCAGCTACCGTCAGGCAGAATAAAGAAAAGCTGGAGGAGGAACGGAACCGGTTGATAAAAGAATATGAAAATACGGAAAACCGGCTGAAAGAAATCCGGCGGAATATTCAGGAATGGATTGAAATACTGGGCGCTTCTGACCTGGATGACCTGAAAGAAAAACTCAGGGTCAACCGGCAGGTAAAAGAGCTCATGGATACCGGAAAGAAAGCGGAGGAAACCATAGAAACCATTGCGGGGTTGGGAAAAACCGGGGAAGTAGTGGAATACCTCGGCCGCCATGAGAAAGATATTCTGGAAGCACGGGAAAGGTCCCTGGGCGAAGAAATCGGTAAACTCGAAAAGGAAATCAGGGATGAAAACGCCGGCCTGGGCGCTTTGAGAAGCGAGCTCTCGCAAATGGAGGGTAAATCGGAGCTGGCCGGGGCCCTTACCGCCATGGAATCGGAAAAGGAAAAGCTCCGGATAGCCTGGAAAGAATGGCTTGCCGGCAAAATGGCCCTGAAAATTTTGCAGGAAGTCAAATCGCTGTACGAGAAAGAGAAACAGCCGGAAGTGGTCAAAAAGGCCGCCCGGTATTTTGCCCATGTAACCGGCGAACGGTACACCCGGCTGGCCACAGGACTGGACTCGCCAGGGGAAGTCAGTGTGTACGACAAGCAGGAGAATGCCAAAAAAATTACCGGGTTAAGCCGGGGCACACGTGAACAGCTCCTGCTGAGCCTCAGGCTGGGGTACATCGATGAATACGAACGCCAGGCCGAGCCCCTGCCGCTGGTGGTAGACGAGGTGCTGGTGAATTTCGATCCCGCACGGGCCCGCAGAACGGCTGAGCTCCTCCAGGAATTTGCGAAGGAACGCCAGGTGCTGGTCTTTACCTGCCATCCTTCCACCGAAAAGTACTTTGATCCGGATGCCATTCAGGTAATCCCCCTCGGGCGGGAAAAATGATGAAAAATTGCGTACCTTCGGATAACCATGAACTCCCGAATGAAAGGTCTCCTGCGAATCCTGTCCTTTTTCCTTCTGCTTGCGGCGGCAACCGCCTGCAAGGATGAAGTTTGGCCCGATCCGGTGGAATTTTCCCGTAATTTTCAGGAAGATATGAAGGCATTCCTGATGGGCATCAGCTCGGAAGCCAAAACATACGACCCTGCTTTCTGTATCGTTCCGAATAATGCAGAACGGCTGGTTACCGAAACCGGCCGGCACCAGGATTTTCCTGACCTCGAATACTTGGAAGCCATCGACGGGCTGGGGCGCGATTATCTGTTCTACGGCTATTTCGGTGTGGATGTGCTCACACCCTATTACATCAACGGAGATATCCTGGGATACCTTGAAAAAATAGTTATCTACGAAAAACCCACACTCATTACCGATTATTGCATAACGCCCGGAAAGATTGACGATTCATACAGCCGGAACGAAAACAACGGTTTCATTTCCTATGCCGCCCCCACCCTGGAACTGGACCGGCCGGCGGAATACCCTTCTCCACCCTGCCGGGTCAACACGGTTGACACCGATTCCCTGCATAAAGTAAAAAATTTCCTGCACATCAAACAGCCCGGAGCCACGGGCACCCGCCAGGAATATCTGAATGCCGTTTCTGCCACAGATTACGATCTGCTGATCACCGACCCTTTTCACAACGGCATCCCTTTTACCATTCAGGAAGTGGAAAGCATGAAGGTGAAACACAGCGGGCAGAAACGCTTGGTACTGGCGGGCATGAACATCGGCCGGGCCGACATATCCGCTTATTACTGGGATACGGCCTGGGTTACGGATCCGCCTGCCTGGCTGCTTGACGAAGACCCCGATCATCCGGGTCATTACCGGGTTCGTTACTGGGAACCGGCCTGGCAGGAAATGATCTTCAGAAGTGAAAATGCTTACCTCCGGCGCATCCTGGAGGCAGGTTTCGACGGAGTTTTCCTATATGGCGCCGGGGCATTCCAGTATTTCGAAGACATGGAATCGGCAGGAAATTCGTGGGAATAATTTTTTTCATCAACAAGATATGTGTCCACTCCGGCTGCGACTTCAAGTCGCAGCCGAAGTGTTTTTTTCATGCTTTTTTGCCCCCAAAAAAGCATGTCGCTCCGTTCCGGGAACGGAGCGAAACAGCGGCCGGCGGGATGGATAAATCCAGTTTCTTTAAAAAATCCACTACGAAACGGCCCGAATAATTGGCCGGTTCTTAATTTCTGATATCATCAGGCTGCTCATGCATAGCTATGTTCCATAATTACAACGAATTTTATCAAAAGTCCCGGCCTCTGAGGGTTTTATGAGAAAAACAAGGCGGGGGAAAAAGTGGGAAGGCCTGTGCAGCGATCCTGTCTGAGTCCCTGACAAGCACAGCGCTGTCAGGGACGAGTTTGGATCGCGGCAGGCTTTCCCCCGCCGTAGTTTTTCCATAAAAGCATCAGCAGCC
>DSCJ01000065.1 GCA_011049175.1 Bacteroidota bacterium
AATATATACTCAGCATTTTTCGTACATACCCTGTATCCTTTGCGGTTGAGAATTTTCTTAGACAGCTTCTTCCTTCCTGATAAATTATAAAAATAAGCCTCTGAGGGTTTTATGAGAAAAACAAGGCGGGGGGCAATGCGCCATGGCCTGTGCAGCGATCCTGTCTGAGTCCCTGGCAAGCGAAGCGCTGTCAGGGCGAGTTTGGATCGCGGCAGGCTTTCCCCCGCCGTAGTTTTTCCATAAAAGCATCAGCAGCCGGAGGTTTTTTTCATGCTTTTTTGCCCCCAAAAAAGCATGTCGCTCCGTTCCAGGAACGGAGCGAAACAGTGGCCGGCGGGATGATTCTAAAAAGAAAAATACGAAAGGTGATCATTTCAATCCACTCCTCATCTCCATTACTCCATCACCCGATGACTCATTGAAGTGATTCAAGCCGCTTCCCTCACGCACATACGACCCCTCCGGGGTCGATCAGTTACTGCTGACAGGATGCAAACAGTGCCATTTCATCCGCCCTTTTTCCCCTCCCCCTCCCCGGATGATTTGGAAAAATCATGAATAATTATCATTTTAGCAATCACTTAATATTTATTAAGTAATCACTAAAATATGACGGAAGCCGAAGTCATTGAAATATTCAAGGCATTGTCAGTCACCTCCCGGGTGCGGATCATCAGACTCATCCGTGAGCGCCAACTCTGTGTCAATGCCCTGGCCATCAGGCTGGGAATCAGCCCGTCGGCTGTTTCACAACATCTGAAAGTCCTGAAAAAATGCCATCTGGTGTATGCGGAACGTTACGGATCGATCATGCATTACAGGGTAAACAATCAGGTCATGCACGACTTTTCCGTTGCCGTGGAAGATATGTTGACCGGAAATCAGAAACCATGGAAACCATCATTGAAGTCAAAAATCTGAAGAAATCCTACAACGGACTGATTGCTGTGAACCGGATCCATTTCAGGGTATACCGGGGAGAGATATTCGGTTTTCTCGGACCGAACGGAGCCGGAAAAACCACCACCATCAACATGCTGACCGGACTGGCCCGAATCACAGAAGGGCAGATATTCCTGAAAGGGAAAGATGTTACCCGCAATATCAAATCGGTTCAGAAAATAATCGGTGTGGTTCCCGATGAAAACAACCTGTACGAAGAGCTGAGCGGGTTTGACAACCTTTGTTTCTGCGGCGCCCTGTATGGCATGAGAAAGAAAGACAGGGAAAAGAGAGCCCGCGAACTGCTGAACCTGTTTGGACTGGATAATGCCGGCCGGAGGAAATTTTCGGAATATTCCAAAGGGATGAAACGGAAACTGACCCTGGCCGCCGCTCTGATGCACGAACCTGAAATCCTGTTCCTGGATGAACCGACCACAGGCATCGATGTGGCCAGTGTGCGGCAAATCCGGAAGTTGATCAGGGAGCTGAACCGGAAGGGAGCCACCGTTTTCCTTACAACCCATTATATCGAAGAAGCTGAACGCCTGTGCCACCGGGTGGCATTTATTGACAGGGGAAAGATCATCACCACCGATACGGTTGAAAAATTACTGGATGCGAACCGGGATACCCATCTGGTAGACATCCGCTTCAAGCCCGTATCGAATGATGTTTCACAACTTCCGGAAAAGTTGCACAGGCGGTTTCCGGATATTTCCTGCACACTGAAGGATTCCGGAACGATCCGGCTCACCAGCCGCCAGGTACCGGATATTGCGCCTGTGGTAAACTATCTGGCATCGGAAGGATTTTTCGTGCTGGAAGCCAGATTGATCAAACCCACCCTGGAGGAAGCTTTCGTAAAAGCCACAGGAATTGAAGTGGATCTGATGAATAAATAGGAAAAAAATGAAACCTGCCATCGCCTTTTGGAACATCCTGTACAAGGATATGAAAAATTACTACCTGAAGCCCCCGAATATCAGCTGGGGGTTGATATTCCCCTTTGCCTGGATGGGCATGCTTCTGATAAAATCAGGAACGGCTTTCAGCATTTCAGAAGTATTTCCGGGAATCGTAGCCCTTTCCATCCTGTTCGGAACCACTTCCATGCTTTCGGTCACGATTACCTTTGAAAGAAAATCCCGCTCTTTCGAACGCCTGCTGCTGGCTCCCCTTAAAACCGAATTACTGATCCTGGGGAAAATTACCGGAGCCATTCTGTTCGGTTTATTCAACAGCATCATTCCCATACTTCTCTGCGCAGGTATTCTGAAAGCCCCTGTCAGCAACTGGTTTCTACTTGCAGCCGGTGTGATCCTGCTTTCCGTCATCTCCACCCTGCTGGGGCTTTTTATATCCGTGGCCGCCACAGAAGTATTTGAAGCACAGACTTATTCGAATTTTTTTCGTTTTCCCATGATCTTCCTTTGCGGGCTTTTCATTCCCGTCACGGCCCTTCCCCAGCTATTGAGGCCTCTTTCCTATATCCTGCCGGTAACTTACGGCGTGGATGTTTTGCATTACTCCATTTCGGAGAGCCATTTCCTGCCTCCGGTTACCGATCTGCTCATCCTTGCCGCTTTCAGCATGGTACTTTTCTACTTCAGTATTTACAACATCCGCAGAAAATGGATAAAATAAAATGGTCTGCGGTTTTTCATCATACGATGAACCTTAATTAATTAGAAATCAATATGAAGAAGTCTTTCAACATGGTCCGCTACCTGCTACATCCTTTCAAAATACCGGTTATTTTTCTAATAATCCGGTTTCTCACCATGAGTCCGGCTGATGCGCAGGATGGGGCACCTCTCTCTTTATCACAGCTTCTCGACAGTGCCCTGCAAAACAATTATGTGCTGAAGGCATACCGAAAAAACACACTTATCAAGAAAGCGGAAATTGATCTGCTGAAAACCAATTACCAGCCCGATATTTCCCTTTCGGCCGACATATCCTACTGGAAGTTCCTGATGCCTAATAAACAAAAACTGCTGGGCAGTTCTCTTTCCGATGTATATACCGATATTTCGGTCCGTCAGACCATTTATGACTGGGGCGAGAACAAAGCCAGAAAATCGTTAGTGGAAGAAGAGATTCTTCTCAACGACGAAATGATCCGGCAGATCCGCCATACGATTATGTGGGGTGTGGCCGACACGTACTTTGAAGTTCTGAAAGTCCGTTCGGAAGCAGAAATTCACCGGAACACACTGTCGCAGCTTCATTCCCAGTTACAGTTTGCCGAACACCGGTTTGAAATAGGCAAAGCCTCTTCTCTCGATCTACTAAAGATCAGGGTGCAGATATTCGTGGAAGAAAAAAACCTCCAGCAGGCCATGCATGCTATCAAAGCCGAGGAAGTAAAGATCAGGCGGCTGTGTTACCTCCGTGATACCATCAGCATACATCTGGCAGGGACAGCCAGGGATTTGTATGAACATATGGAAAAACCAGGTGCCCGTTCCCGACACCCTGTACCGGCAGGTTTACCTGCACCACCCAGCCCTGCTGGAAACCGACAGGAAAATCAGCCTAGTGGCAGGGCAAAAGGAAATATACCGTCTGGAAAGCCTGCCGGAAATATTCTCCTATGGTATTGGAAGCTGGGAGCACGGTTATATTCCCTTTGGTGGCAATTTCAATTACAACATCGGGGTAGGAATAAGATTCACCATCCCCTTCTGGGGAGGAAGCGACCATAAAACAAAGATGCATCAGAGCGAGCTGCGTATTCAGCAGATGGCTGAGGAAAAATCCCAGGTATTTATGGACATGAAACAGGAAATTGATATTTCCCTGAATGAAATCAGTACACTGAAAAATGATATTGAGAACCAGGAAAAAATTGCCCGGCTTGCTCAGGAAACACTGAACAATGCCTATGTAAAATACCAGGCCGGTCAGGGGCCCATCATCGATGTGCTCGATGCCCAGTCAATATTTACAGAAGCTGCCATTGCTCAAAGGAAATCCATGCTGGCATATCTCCAGGCCATTGCCAGGCTTCATTATATTACCGGAAACGATAATTATCCATTTTAAGTAAGAAAAGGAACCATGAGAAAAACACGACTCATTATCTTATCTTGTGAAGCGAAGACAATAATTCGCAGAGGCAGTGCAACATACAACAGAAACACCAGGTTTCGTACAATCAGAAATTGCTTCCCGTTACTGGGTATGGTACTGCTTCTTATGCATGCTTGCCAGCAGAAAGAAAAATCACCGGAACCCCGACTGGCTGCAGGTACTCCTGTGAGGACACAACAGGTCCTGAGAACGACTATGACTTCTACGCTGGAATTAACCGGAACGGTACAGGCGAACCTGTTTTCCGAAATTCAGTCACCCGCCGATGGGGCCATCGAAATATTGAAAGCGCGGGAAAGCCAGTGGGTTGAAAAAGGGGAAATCATTGCCACCATAAATCCCCTCGACAGGCTCTCCCTGGTTTCCGAATACCGTCTGAAAATACAGCATCTGGAGAAACAGCTTGGAACAACCGACCAGACCACAGAGGATTACAATGCCCTGGTACAGGAACTGGAAACTCAAAGGAAAAATCTGGAATATGCCGGGGAAATGTACCAAACGATCCCCGTGGTATGCCCGATTCAGGGCATGGTGACAGAACGCTACCTGGATGAAGGAAGCCAGGTATCTGCCAGAGACAGGATCCTGACTGTCAGCGACATGAGTTCTCTGGTGATCAAAGCAGAAATCAACGAAAAATACCTGGAAGCAATCCAACAGGGAAAAACCCTCGCGCTGATCCTGAACGCATACCCTGCCGACACCCTGACCGGAGTGATCGAAAGGGTATATCCTTCCGTAGATGCAGCTACCAGAAACATTTTGTTTGACATCAGGATAAAGAATTTCCGCAAAAAGCTCCTGCCTGGCATGATGGCATCCGTGATCCTTCCGGTTGTCAAAAAGGAAAATACCCTTTCGGTACCCGAACAGGCCATCATGGTTTCTTCAAAGGATAAAAAATTTCTGTTCATTGTCGACAACAACCTCACCGCCCGTCGCCGGGTAGTTGAAACAGGGATTATTTCGGGAAATCAGACCGAGATTGTCAAGGGACTGAATGAAAATGAGAAGGTGGTGGTCATGGGTCAGGAAATTCTTCAGGATGGGATGAAGGTCACCATTCAGGAACCCTCAAAAGGAATATCAAAATGAAATTAACCACCCAGTCAATCAGGCGACCGGCAGGGACCATCATGCTGATGATCGTTATCATGGTAGTGGGTATGGCAGGTTTTACGATCCTTCCGGTAAACATGTTGCCCGATGTTACCTACCCGGTTGTCAAAGTATTCGTTCACTGGCCAGGTGCCTCTCCGGAACAGGTAGAAAACGAAGTGGCCGCCGTAATTGAAAGAAAAATGGCCACAGTGGATAACCTCGATTATATGGAATCCACATGCCAGGAAGGAGTCTATACCCTGACCATAAATTTTGATTTCAACGTAAACCGCGATGCCGCCTATCAGGATGTTCTCGCAAAACTGGGCCTGGTAAAAAAAGAACTGCCCGGGGATATTCTCGAACCTTTTGTTTTCAAAGCCGATCCCTCCCAACTCCCGGTGGTGGAGTTACTAGTCTCATCCGACAATATGAGCCTTACCCGCCTACGCACCTGGGTGGAAAATGAGTTCCAGGAAGAATTTGCGTCAGTAAAGGGATCGGCAGGAACAGCCTTGTCGGGGGGAATGCTGCGTGAGATCAGGGTACATATTGATCCCATCGCCATGCAGGGATACCGGCTTACCCTGCAGGACCTGCACAACCGGTTAGAAAAGGAAAATATTGATATGACGGCGGGTCGATTGCTGACCGGCCCTCGTGATTACCTGATCCGTATCAGCGGAGAATACCAGTCTCTGGAGGAAATTGAAAACCTGGTTATCGTAAAACCCGATGGCATCAGCCCGATCTTACTGAAAGATATTGCCCGTGTGGAAGACCACCATGAATTGCAACGCATCCGCACAAGATACAACGGAAGAGAGGGTGTAAGGATTTCCATATTCAAGCAGGATGAAGCCAATGCTGTGAGCGTTTCCGATTTGATTGCCCGGCGTATGGAAACCCTACGGGATGAACTGCCTGCCACAACCAGGGTGGATATGATCTACGACCAGGCAGAATATGTAAGAATGGCCACCCACGGTGTGAGAAACGCTATGCTCCTGGCAGCCCTCATCGTGACCCTGGTGACTGCCTTTTTCCTGTCGGGATGGAGAAGAGTAGTATCATTGTTTTTAAGTCTACCTGTAACCGTACTGGGCACATTCTTCCTGATGCAGCTTCTGGGGTTTTCAGTGAATATCTTCACCCTGGGCGGCCTGGTGGTGGCCATGACCGTTGTCCTCGACAACAGTGTGGTTATGCTCGAAAACATTACCCGCATCCAGGAAACCGAACGAGACACTCCCGATCCTGTGACAAGGGGCGCCCTGCAAATCAGTGGGGCCATCCTGACAGCCACCATCACCTTTTTGTCACTTTTCCTGCCGTTTTTACTTGTTCCGGGCATGGTTTCCCTGTTATTCCGTGAACTGGTAATTACCGTAGCCATTATCATTTTCCTGTCGATGATGGTGTCCCTCACGGTCACCCCCATGCTCATGTCCCTCTTTTATCCAGAAGGAAAGCCCTATACAGGAAAACATACTTTCATTGCCCGTATTTCCGACTGGTTTATCCGGGGTGTGATCAGTATCTACCGACCTGTTCTGAACTGGTCGCTGAAGTGGCGGTGGCCGGTGGTAATCGCCTTCTTTCTGCTGCTTATTCCCGGCTACAGGTTTCTCAAAGAAACCGGCTCGGAATTTCTTCCCCGCGCGGATGACGGATTGATCACCCTGAATGTTACCATGCCTGTTGGAACTTCCATGGAGGAAACCGACCGGGTTTTGTTACAGATCGAAAATCTCATTAAGAATCCGGAAAACCTCCCTTTCACCCGATTGCCCCGGGGAGGAATTCACGGGTACGCTTCGCTGGCGGGAGGAAAAATACAGGGACTGGAAACCATTGACAACAGTTACCGGGGAGAGATAAATATACAGCTTGTACCGCCCGATGAAAGGCCCATGACAACCGACGAATATGTTGAGATGTTACGCCCGTTGATCATGAAAAATGTAAGGATCCCGGGAGCGGTGATCAAGGTGATGCATACCAAAATGAAGGGGGTCAGGCAAACAGGTCAGTTCGATATCGAACTTGAGGTCACGGCACCACGCAACGAACCCATGGAAAATATATATGAGCAGGCCGGTATCATACATGGGAGGCTGAAGGAAACGGATTTTCTTTCGGGACTGGATATCTCCATTCAGTTGAACAAGCCGGAATATCAGATTGAGATAGACCGGCAGAAAGCTGCTGACCTGGGAATCAGCCTGGAGGAAACAGGAACCATATTGAGGACCCTCTTTGGTGGCAGTGTACCGACACGATACAAAGAGGGCCCCTATTATTATCCCCTGCGGATGATTATTGATGAAAGAGAGGTTACCTCTGTTTCTTTCATTAATAACATTTCCCTGAAAACAACCGATGGAAGAACGATTCCCCTGGGTGCAGTGGCCAGGGTAGAAAAAAAAGCAGGTCCTCTGCAAATCGACCGGAAAAACCAAGACCGCCTGATCAAGGTAACTGCCAACGTAACGGGGACCACCATTGGCAATGCCACGGCAATTATCCGGGAAAAGCTTGATAATCTGACGCTTCCTCCGGGATACCGATTGAATTACGGAGGACAATCGCAGATGCTTTCAGAGAACATGCAGCAGATGATCATGATCTTGCTTTTCTCCCTTTTTCTCGGATATGCGGTTATGGTAATTTACTTCGAAAGTTTCCTGAAACCCCTGATCATTCTGATCAGGATTCCCCTGTCGCTGGCCGGGATATCCTATGCCCTGTATATCACCGGTACTCCCGTCAGCGTCACCGCCCTGATCGGTGTGGTGATGCTAACCGGTATTGAAATAAATAACGGGGTGCTCCTGCTTACCTTTATTGATGAACTGCGGCAACAGCGCCTGGAGATAGCAGCGGCCATCAAAGAAGCAGCCATAGCAAGGTTGCGCCCCATTCTCATAACAGATATCAACAGCATTTTCGGGCTGCTTCCCCTTGCGCTGACCATGGGTAACGGGACAGAAATGTTAAAACCCATGGCCATTGTGGTGATCGGCGGAATTATCTTCGGAATGCTGCTGGTTTTTTTATTCATTCCCGCGGTATACATGATCCTGTACAGCAGAAGGCCGTTACCGGCAGATTAAAAGATACGTGCGCTCAGGTGGTTTTCCGCCTGATCTGCCGGTATCATACCATCCTTTATAACCGGAATCGCCGGACATATCCCAATGTCCGGCGACCGGCGGCCTCCTCCCCTTCACCATAACCCCCAAAAACGAAGGGAGGAAGCCATAAACCATTCTGATCTTATCTCCTGAATTTTTTCAGCCACACAGTAAAGGTGCTGCCTTTGTCGGGTTCGCTTTCTACTGTAATCTCCCCGTTGTACAGCTCAACGAATTTTTTCGTTATGGATAAGCCCAGTCCGCTGCCACTGATATGACGGGTTTTTCCGTTCCTGATCCGCACGAACTCGTGGAACAGTTTTTCCGTATCTTCTTTCTTCATGCCGATGCCCGTATCTTCCACAACGATCCTGATCCGGTCATTTTCCTCCTTCAGGGTAAAAAATACTTCTCCCCCGTCTTTGTTGTATTTCACGGCATTGGAAAGCAGGTTATTGAAAATGATCTCAATCTCTCCGGCATCGGCCTCCATGTACAGGTTTTCCGGTGCATCGAAATGCACCGACACTTTTTTCTGCCGGGCAAGAGGCTCCACGGTATCCAGGGATGTTCTGGCCATCTCGTGCAGGTCTACCTTTCTGATCTGCCGTGGCCTGTCTCCCGATTCATACCGGGTCAGGTCAAGCAGATCCTTGATCAGCATCCGCATGCCGCGCAACCGCTCAACCGACCGTTCGATCATGGTGCGGTAATCGTCTATGTTATCGCCCGCCTGCTTTTCGAGCATAATATTGAGGTATCCCTCCACGGCATTGATGGGTGATTTCAGCTCGTGCGAAAGAACCGACAGAAACTGAAAACGCTCTTCGCGTCCCCCGTCCTGCATCTTTTTTGTCATGCGTTTCAGATACAGGTGCTTGGTAATATTTTCGACAGAGGTTTTCAGTTCCTGGGGTGTAAAAGGCTTGGGCACGAAATTATAGGCTCCGTTGCCGGTAGCCTTGACCGCCAGATCGAGCGAGGCATAGGAAGTGATCATCATCACCAGGGTGTCGTACTTCTTTTGTTTCATCACTTCGAGCACCTCCACCCCGTCCATGCCCGGCAGCTTGTTATCGAGCAGTACGATATCCACCGGTTCGCGCTCCATGATCTCCAGCGCTTTTTCGCCGGTCTCTGCTTCGAGAATCCGAAAATCGAAATCTTCCTCCATAAAGGGGAATCCTACGGTATAATTCCGGAGGATCCGTCCGATACCCGAACGGATACCCGGTTCATCGTCTACTACCAGAACACGTAAGGTTTCCATGGCGTTGTTTTTTTTGGTTCATTATCCTGTTGAAGCAACCGGGCAGGATCACCTGCCTGCCTGTTTCAGCAGGCGGGTGATCTCCCGGTGCAACTGGTCTTCTCTCAGCCCCTTTTCCAGGTAGAGGTCGGCTTTTATCCATTGCTTTTCTTCCTCCGTATCCAGTCCGAAGATCATGCCGGTTTCGGAAGTCACCGCCGTAGCAATCACCACCGGCACCTCCGGATACCTCTGCTTGATCTTCCGGCTCAGGATAAACCCGCTGTCCATATTCTCCATCATCAGGTCGACAATGGCCAGGTCGGGTTTCACCTTCTCCAGCTTGTCCTCACCCTCTTTCTGGCTTTCTGCCGTTTCCACCCGGAATCCCATCTTCTTCAGCATGGTTTCCAGTTGCAACAGGTAATCCATATCGTCGTCCACCACAAGAATGGTTTGTTGTTTTGTTGACATGGTTTTTGTTTTATTTAGTGTTGGTTCACTCATTTTGCTGATCCATTAAATCTTTTCTCCTGGGCAGGGTGATGGTAAAGGTGGTGCCGGTAGGACCTTTTGCAGGGTCGCTGTTCGATTCCACATCGATCTTTCCCCGATGCATTTTCACAATACCGTACACCAGCGGCAATCCCAGGCCGGTTCCCTTGCCCAGGGCTTTGGTTGTGAAGAACGGGGTGAATATTTTTTCCATATTTTCAGGCGATATTCCCGTTCCCGTGTCCTTTATTTTAAGGTTAACCCATTCCATATCCCCGCTCAGTTCAATCTTCATTATACCGCCCCCTGGCATGGCCTCGATGGCGTTTTTCTCCAGATTGGTCAGCACCTGCATCATCTGGTCATTGTCAATCATCACCCAGGGATTGTCAAGGTTTGCTTCCATTTCCACCTTCACATTGTCCGGGCATACAATGGAACCGAGCGAATGCTGTACAAAATCGACCATATTTGTCTGCGACAGCTGTACCTGGTTCTTGCGGGCAAAATTCAGCAATCCGCCCACAATTTTCCTGCACCGTTCAGTCTGTTCCACAATTAGCTGAAGATCTCTGGATATAGGAGCATCCGGAGGGGTTTCTTCCTTCAGAATATTGGCATACATGGTGATTACCCCCAGGGGGTTGTTCAGTTCGTGGGCAATTCCTGCCGAGAGCTGACCCATACTGGCCAGTTTTTCCGATTGTTTCAATGCCTTCCGGGTTTTGGCCAGCCGCCCGTTGGTTTCGTTCAGTTCTTCAATGAAACGGTGCAGCTTCATGATGGTATAGGGCAGGCACATCTCGATCTCGGCCAGTCCCTTGGCAATGGCCACCGCATGTTCATAGCAGGTATCGTACCCGCAGGCCCCGCAATTTAGGTGGTCGGAAGGTTTCAGTTTTCCCATGGAGCGCAGCACCTCGTTCACCTTTTCATCGGTGGCAGTCAGCTTCTTTCGCTCACGGGGTTCAAAATGTTGGGAATATTCCAGTGATCCGTATTTTTTCACTTCCTGCTCCCATTCCTTTGGATCCATGGTATCCAGCCGCTCCTTCACGTACTTCGAAATACAGGTACGCCGGGCGTACCGTTTCCCGGGATTGGTCATGCCGGGGCCCATAATGCATCCTTCGCAGCACAGGAGCTCCAGGTGCTGGGTGCCCAGGGTGCCCGATTCGAACTCGGCCACCGCATCCCTGAAATTGTTCTTTCCTTCGGCCACCACAAAATCGCCGTCGGCAATATCGTCGTTCCGGTTCACATTCTGCAGCAAGCCCCTGCTCACCGGGAAAATAGCGCCTTTCCCCGCCCGGGGCGGATCGAAATCGGAGGCCAGTTTTTCATCGGGAATAATGCGGTTCTCCAGGAACATTTCCCGCAGTTCGCGGAAAGTGAGCGCGGCATCCACTTCTTCCGACTCGGTTTTTTTTGCCACACAGGGCCCGATGAAAACCACTTTTATCCCGTTCCTGGATTTTTTTCTCACCACGCGTGCCATGGCCACCATGGGACTTGCGATCGGTGCCAGCGAATTGATCAACCCGTGTTTGTACAATTCCACGTAATTCACCAGGGCAGGGCAGTCGGAAGTAATATATCCTTTGTTTTTACCGCTGTTTAATAATTTCCGATACTCACGGCTTACCATATCTGCTCCGAAAGCCACTTCCACCACAGAATGAAATCCCAGTTCCCGGATCATGCCCACCAGCACCCGGTAATGGCTGATATCGGTAAACTCGGCCGGAAAGCTGGGAGCCACCATGGCCACTACGGGGGAACCCGACTGCAGGAGGGCATACACATCCTGTTTACTGTCGAGAAAGGTCTTGGCACCCTGGCTGCATACTTTCACACAGTTCCCGCAACCGATGCAACGCTCGCTGATCACCTCGGCCTGGCCGTTCCTGATGCGGATGGCTTTTACCGGACATTCCCGCACACAGGTGTAGCACATTTTGCACCGGTCTTTAACCGTATACACCAGCCGTTTTTCTTTCAGAGCATTCATGGGGGTTCTGGTATTTTTGCTTATTTTAAAACATGTCTTTCCTGATAGGATGTATGCAGCAGCCTGTGGCTGAGCTCACCCAGCGGACTGCCCAGGAACCGGTTGTACAGGCTCACCACATCGGGGTTTTTGTGGGAAACCTTGATTGGTTCACGATCGTCAATCTCATAGAGGGCGCTTGAGCGGGCCTGTATGGCACCGGTATCGGCACCGATATGCTGACCGCCGCCGTTGATGCATCCGCCGGGGCAGGCCATGATCTCAATGAAATGGATATCATCCCGTCCGTTCCGGATCTCATCCAGCAGTTCGCGGGCATTGCCCAGTCCGCTAACCACCGCCACACCCAGGTCCAGTCCGTTAATATGGATACGGGTTTCCTTTCTTCCCATAAATCCTCTCACCGCCGGTATGCGGAACTGGGCCAGTTCTTTGCCGGTAATCTTATAATAGGCCGTGCGGATGGCAGCTTCAGCCACTCCACCCGAGGCCCCGAAAATTTTACCGGCAGTGCTTCTTGCTCCCAGGGGTGAATCGGTCATTTCTGGCTCCAGCCGGTGCATATCCACGCCGTACATGTGGATAAAGGAGGCTAGTTCACGGGTAGTAATCACCGCATCCACGTTGGGCAGGTCTTTCTGCATCATTTCCTCGCGATGCCCCTCGAACTTTTTGGCCGTACAGGGCATAATGCTCACCGAAAAAATGTTTTCTGGAGCGATGCCGGTGTGTTCAGCCCAGTAGCTTTTGATAACGGCTCCCATCATTTGCTGGGGAGATTTGCAGGTGGATATTCGGGGCAGAAAATCGGGGTAAAATTCTTCGGCAAACTTGATCCAGGCCGGGCAACAGCTGGTGATGAGCGGCAGGTTTTCGCCTTTCTTCACCCGTTCGATCAGCTCGGCCGATTCTTCCATAATGGTAAGGTCGGCCGACATACTGGTATCGAACACATAATCGAACCCGATTTTTCTGAGGGCTGCATTGAGGATTCCGTTCACATCCTTACCGGGTTCCATGCCGATCTCTTCGGCCAGGGAAACTGAAATGGCCGGGGCATACTGCACAACCACCGTTTTTTCGGGGTCGTCCAGGGCCTGCCTGATCTCCCCGAACTGGTTCTTTTCCGTGAGGGCGCCGGTGGGACAAACCAGGATGCACTGGCCGCAGTTTACGCAACTGCTGGTGTTCAGTCCCATGTTGTAGGCCGTACCGATCACCGTATTGCTTCCCCGGTTAATGAAATCGATGGCCGATACGCCCATCACTTCCTCACACATTCGTACACAACGGCCGCACAGGATGCATTTGGCCGGGTCGCGTACAATGCTTACGGAGGAACGGTCGAGGTACAACTCCTTTTTTTGCCCCCGGATCTTCCTTTCCCTTACGCCCAGCCTGGACGACAATTTCTGCAGCTCGCAGTTCCCGTTCCGCCCACAGTACAGGCAATCGTCGGGATGATTGGCCAGCAAAAGTTCCAGAATGGTTTTGCGGGCCTCTACTACCTTCGGCGAGTGGGTCAGCACCTTCATCCCTTCTTCCACGGGATAGGAACAGGAAGTAATGAGCCGCCCGCTTCCTTCCAGTTCCACCAGGCACATGCGGCAGGCTCCGCTGGGGAACCGGTCTTTCATGTGGCACAGGGTGGGAACATGGATCCCGTTCCTTTTCAGTACATCCAGAATGTATTCCCCTTTACGGGCTTCTACGGGTTGATGGTTCACTTCAATGGTCATGGCTACTGTTTGTTTCTTTTGTTATGATACAAGCTCAATGGCCTGGAACTTGCAGGTTTCCTGGCACGATCCGCAGCCGATGCATTTCTCCTCCACAATGAAATGGGGACTTTTCCTTGACCCGATGATAGCCCCCGTGGGGCATTTTTTCACACAGGCCGTACAACCGGTGCACCGGTCCACATTGATACGGAAGGTGCGCAGGCCGGTGCATACCCCGGCCGGGCAAACCCGGTCGAAAATATGGGCCTCGTATTCGTTTCTGAACCATTTCAGGGTACTCAGCACCGGATTGGGAGCCGATTTGCCCAAGCCGCACAGGGAAGTTTCTTTGATCACCCTGCCCAGTTTTTCGAGCTGAAGCACCCCTTTGAACCGTTCCAGGGCACCGGCGCCTCCGTTGGCCGGTTTTTCTGTAATACTTTTCAGTATTTC
>DSCJ01000139.1 GCA_011049175.1 Bacteroidota bacterium
ATGATGATCATTTTGCCTTTCTGTGCAGATTCTGCCATTCACCAGAGGATTTTTATCACAAGATGTTGGCCAGTTGCTCCTTGATCTTTTCCAGCTCATCTTTCATTTGTACCACCATTTTCTGGATGCCGGCATCATTGGCTTTCGATCCCAGGGTGTTGATCTCCCGGCCGATTTCCTGCGCAATGAAAGAAAGTTTTCTGCCGGCAGGTTCATTTCCTTTCAGAGTATCCATGAAAAACCTGCAATGGTGGTCGAGCCGTGATTTTTCCTCACTGAAATCGAATTTTTCCAGGTAATAGAGAATTTCCTGCTCAAACCGGTTTTCATCGATGTTCATGGATGCAAGGTATTCTTCCATATTGCTTCTGATGCGGTTCCTGATACGTTCTTTGCGTTCTTTTTCCAGGGGTTCCACCAGCTTCAGCAGGTGCTGAATTTCTTCAATCCTTTTCTTCAGGTCGAGCTCGATCGATTGTCCCTCTCTGGTCCGGTATTCCTGGACTTCTTCCATGGCTTTCCTCAGGATTGCCAGTGCTGTTTCCCATTCTTCCCCGCTGATTTCCTGACGTTCGGTTTTCAGCACTTCCGGTAAGCGCATGATTATGGAGAGGAAATGTTCCTCATGGCCGGGTTGAAATTCCCCCGAAATACTTTTCAGTTGTTGAAAATAATTTCGTACCACTTCCCGGTTGATTTGGGGTGCCGAATCGTCTCCGTTATCCTCGGTAAAGATGTTGCAGTCAATTTTGCCCCGAACCAGTCGTTCGGCCAGCAGGTTTCTGATCTCCGATTCTTTTTCCCGGTAAAGAACAGGTGTTCTGATGCCGATATCGGTTTGCCTGCTGTTGAGGGTACGGATTTCGACAATGATATTCTTTTCTCCGAATTTTCCGTTTGCTTTCCCGTATCCTGTCATTGACTGAACCATGGTATCGTCGGTTTTCATGATATTCAAATAGCTGCCTTGCCTTAACAAAGGTAGAAAATAAACCGGCATTTTTTCCACTGGTTGCGGAATCCCCTAGGCCGGTTCATTGTTTTACCACCACTTTTGCTTTCCATTTTCCCGACAGATAATAGATGTACGAAGCGGCCAGACCGATGATCCAGGCCAGAGGGGCAGACCACCAGATGCCCGTTTCACCGATGTGGTTTGACAGAAAAATAGAAGCAGGGATGCGGATTACCCAGAGCGAAAGCAGGGTGATGAACATGGGAACAAGGGTGTCGCCGGCTCCTCTGAGCACGCCGTTTAGAGAAAACATCAGGCTGAAAACCAGGTAAAATGCACTGATGATGAGCAGATATTCGCGTCCGATGCGAATGACTTCCGGATCATTTGTGAAAATAGACATCAGGTTCTTACCGAATAGCATCATGACCAGGGTGACTGTAACGGAGATGGTTCCCGACATCATGACGGTTGAAACGAGCCCCCTTTTTATTCGTTCCGGTTTGTTGGCTCCGAGGTTCTGACCCACAAAAACCGAGAGGGCCATACCGAAATTCATGGCCGGAAGGGAGGCTATGGAGTCGAGTCGCACAGCCGCCGCATAGGCGGCAATGACATTGGTACCGAAACGGTTTACAATTCCCATCAAAAAAGTCATCCCCAGGGAGAAAAAGATCGTTTGCATTCCAGCCGGCAATCCGATGCGTATTCCCTGCCAGAAAATCTGGCGGTGGAATCTCATTTTCGGGATGGAAAAACGAATAATTCGGTGGGTCCGGTTCAGGTACAGAACAGCCGTTACAAAAGCCCCGCCCTGGGAAACCACCGTAGCCCAGGCGGCTCCTTCAATTCCCCATCCGAAGACCATGATAAACAGCATATCGAGGCCGATGTTGGTGAGGGTAGAGATAATCAGAAAGTACATGGGGGTTTTTGAATCACCCAGCCCCCGCAGGATGGCACTGGTGCCGTTGAAACCAAAGAATACCAGGATTCCCAGGACATAGACATTCAGATACTTAAGTGCCTCGGGGAGCAACTCCTCAGGCAAACTGAGCAGGCGGAACAGGCTCCGGTTGATCCCAAGGCCAATGGCCGTTACAAACAGCGAGGCAAAGAAGAGGAATATATACAGAGTATCGATTGCACGTTTCACCTGATCGATATCTCTGGAACCATAATACTGGGCGATAAGGATGGTTGTGCCTGAAGCAATGCCGATAATGAAAGATATGAGCAGGAAAATAATGGGGAAAGATGCCCCTACGGCCGCGAGGGCTTCCTTTCCCAGTACATTCCCAACTATGATGCTGTCGACAATATTATAAAGTTGCTGAAACACATTCCCGAGCAGCATGGGAAGTGCAAAACGGAGTATTCGTTTCCATTCTTTTCCGGCAGTAAGATCTTGCATGTATCACATTCAGGATGCAAAAATGCGGTTTTTAGGCCGGTTTGTCAAGGCTTTTTCTGCTTGCCGGGTAATGAACCCGGATTTTTTCACGTTTTGGAAAAGAAATATTGGATGAAAGGTTACGAGTCTCTATTTTTACGCAGACGAAGTTTCATTAATTTCTTTTTGATGAAAAAGGCCTGGCTCCTTATTTTGTTTCTGGGATTACCGGCGGTTCTTCAGGCACAGGAAAAAGATTCTGTCAATGCACAGGCTGATGCCCGTGCCCTGTTGATATCCGATACCATCCCGCGGGTTCTGGTACCCGTGAAGGAACTGGTTCCCGATTCCATACAGGAAGCCCTGTACATGGTCAGGAACCTGCTGGAAAGTGACAGTACCGGTTTGTTCTCCGAACCTTTGTTCAGGGAGGCGGTTCAGCAACTGATCCATTATTTTGACAGTCCGGTTCCTGATTCGTTGGCTCATTTTCTGGACCGGTATAAGTTTGCCAAACTGTATACCTATCCGATGATTCAGGAGGATACGGTTGATGTTTTCCGAACAGACACCCTCTATCTGCCGAAAGATTCGCTGAGGCAGAAAGAATCCGGAGATACGATGGCAACGGCATACATGACCGACAGCCTGCTGAGCAAATTACCGCCCGTATTACCGGGCATTCGTGACAGCCTGATCAGGCAGGCTATGGATACTTTGCGTCTGGTCTTCAGCGACAGCACTTCCCTCCACCTTATTGCAGGGAGTGATACTACCACCGAAGCGCTGGAGCTGAGAAATCTACGTGAAAGGGTATTTACCCGTGATACCCTGATGATGGTCGATTCCAGCCGGTATACACTGGTTGACAGCCTGAGGCATGCCATTCAGCTTCTGGTGAAGGAAATGCAGTCCGATTCGGTCAACCTCTGGATCAGGAATATTACCAATGATTCCCTGCAGGTGTGGCTCAGCGACCGGGAACGGAATTTTTTCAGGTTCTGGGTCAAGAACGAGGCCAGGGATTCAGTGGGTTTGTGGCTTGAAGGCCTTGACAGTAAAAATATGCGAATGATTATGGATGAGGGGGTATATGTACGGTCATTCAGTAGAAAACAGCAGAAGTGGGATCAGGTGGAACTCCAGAGAAGAGTGGATGAAACACTCAGGAATATGAACAAGGTGCAGGTGACCACTCCGGCATGGACTTATGAAGCGGTAACCGGACTGCAATTTTCCCAGGGTTATCTGTCGTACTGGGCAAAAGGAGGGGAAAGCTCCGTGGCCGCCCTGTTCCAGATCGAGGCTTTTGCCAATTACTCAAAAGGGAAAAGCAAATGGGAAAACAGCTTGAATATCAAAACCGGAGTTCTTCAATCGGGAGAAAAGGGATTAAGGAAAAATGAAGATTTGTTTGAGATCAACTCAAGTTACGGTGAGAAAATGGTCAATAACTGGTATCTTAGCGTTATGGGAAATTTGAAAAGCCAGTTTTTCAAAGGTTACGATTACAAGGATACTACCATTGTTTCAAATTTTCTGGCTCCGGGATATCTGGTTTTTGCGCTGGGGATGGATTATAAGCCCAACAAGAATTTCTCCCTGCTGATATCTCCGATCACTTCAAAAACAACCATTGTACGCGACCTTGACAATGTCAATCCGGCAAAATACGGACTGGAGGAAGGGGAACGCATTCGCCGTGAGATGGGAGGGTATATCAAGACCCGTTACAAAACCACCCTGACTGAAGATATTTCCCTTGAGAACAAGCTGGACCTGTTTACCAATTATTCCCATAAACCACAGAATATCGATATCAACTGGGAAGCTGTTTTACGCATGAAGATCAATTTGTATATGGAGGCCAATGTCTCCACCCATCTTATTTACGACGATGATGTGGATATTCCTGTTGAAAAGGTGGTGAACGGGGAAACTATCAAGACAACCACCAAGAAAATCCAGTTCAAGGAATTATTGAGTGTGGGGTTCAGGTACAGGTTCTGATCCGCTTCATAAGATCAGGCAAGTTTTTTCTTATAGATTCTGAAACGTTTATGCTCCCTGGCTCCCAATTTTTCGAGTTCAGCAATCATTTTGGTATTTGTTTCCAGGATGAGGTGGCTTTCGAGGAGGGTAATGCCCCTTTCCATACAGCTTTCCAGCATTCTGATCCCCATAATGGCATCCAGTCCCAGCCCCCTGTAAACCGGTTTGATCCCTCCCAGCAGAAGGGTAAGATGCCGGCTTGTTTTCATGGACCTGAGAATATGCCACCAGCCGAAAGGCAGCAGTTTGCCTCCAGCTCGCTGAATGCCCTTGCAAATGTCGGGCATCCCCACCACAAATGCGGTCAGTTCATGGTCTATGGATACCATTTTAACGAATTCCGGATCAATGACCGGCAGATACCTGGCTGCCAGCTCATCCATCTCTTCTTTGTTCAGAGGATCAAAACCAAAGATATCGGTGTAGGTTTCGTTCATGAGTTCAAAAACCTTATGTATCAATGGTTTTAATTCCCTTCTATTTCTGAATTCCAGGACCCTGAAATTGTCACGATGGCTGAACCGCTGGCTGATCTTTTTATAGATTTCAGGAATAACTTCCGGCACAATGAAAATAAAATCCCTCAGGTCCACTTTTTTCTGGTATCCTTCTTTTTCAACCAGGGAAGGCATATACGGCAAATTTGTTGCCGTGGCCAGGATGGGTGGATACTCGAAGCCTTCGATCTGAAATCCCTGCGGATCTTTATCTGAAAATCCCATAGGCCCCACAATTTCTGGCATGTTGTGATGGAGGGCCCAGCTTTCCACTTCGTGCAGCAGGGCATGTGCTATGGCTGCATCATCGGGACATTCCATAAAAGCAAACCGGGCATGCGGGTCATGATGCCTTTCGTTATACCGGTGGTTAATGATGCCCATGATTCGTCCCACGGGTCTGCCGTTCTGCAGGGCCAGGCAGAGCAGGGTATCGCTGTATTCAAAGCACTTGTTTTTCGCGGGGTTAAAAAAAGAATACTCATCCACATACACCGGGGGGACCCAGTTAGCATGATTCCTGTGCAGTTGTTCAGGAAGATGGATGAATGTTTTTCGATCTCTGCGTGTTTTTACCTGTTTGATTTCAATGGTCATGGGAACAGTGAGTATACCTGTTGACTGAGGTTTTTACGGCAAAATATAAAAAAATCCGTAAATATGTTGTATATACCGGATGATCTGTATGTGTATTGTGGGAGGAATCTGCATTTCATTGATCAAGTTGCCTGAATAACCGGATATTGATCAGATATACAGCAGGAAAACTCAGCAGACCTGCCAGTACATCAACAGCATAATGGGCTTTGATGTATACGGTGGAGGGGATCAGCAGCGCCACCAGAACCACAGCGGGTAAAAATGCCCGGCGGTTTCGGCGGTAGAGGAGGGCAAGTACGATCATGGCCATGGCTACATGAGAACTAGGAAAGGCTCCGGTGGGTCGTTCACCTATGGCCTGGATATATTTTACCAGATGGCTGAAAAGGTAAGTCGCAGGAACCTCGGACTCAGGACCTGAAAAGTGGAATTGCGGACCTGTGGCCGGTATCAAACAGAATATCAGATAATAAATATAGAAGGAACCGGTAATAATAAAAACATCGTGTCGGAAATGATCTTTGTTTTTCAGGTATTCGGTCAGCAGGAAGCCGGCAATAAGCAGGAAATAGCTGAAATATCCGAAAAACATCAGTTCATTGAACCAGGGCCGGGATAATACCTCTGAAAATACAATGCTCGGTTGCATTCCAAAGATGCTGTTTTCAATTGAAACCAGCCAGGGGTCGAGATTGGGAATAAACACATTGTTCAGCAGGTCGGTTTCGTTGTAGAATAGTCCCAGCAACAGAAGCGGGTAAATGTCGGTAACAAACCGTCCGGCCCTGCTCATGTTTTTGTTACGGTAAAGAGCAATCAGAACGACCAGCAGGCTGAGAACAATACGAAATACCAGATGAGCTCCGGCGTATTCCAGTCGTTCCCATCCTGCCACGGTATATATTCCCGTTATCCAGAGGTAGGCAAGGGTGATCTGATCCACCGGGATCAGGCTTGTGGTGGTTGAGCCCCAGGCACGGTGCAATGCACGGTACATGCTTATGATATTTTCAGCAGTTTCCGGTAGATTTCGTGGTTTTCACGGTCGAAAGCCACAAAAATGACTTCTTTGATGCTTTCATTCATGCCTAGGAATGTGGCTACTTCCTCCAGGGCGATCCGGGCGGCGCGCTCCTTCGGGAAACCGTATACCCCGGTGCTGATATTCGGGAATGCTATATCGGGGATATTATGCTCCACTGCCAGTTGCAGGCTGTTCCGGTAACACGAGGCCAGCAGCTGATCTTCGTTGCGGGTGCCTCCCTGCCAAACAGGCCCCACGGTGTGTATTACATACCGTGCCGGCAAACGGAAACCCGGTGTTATCTTCGCTTCACCGGTGGGGCATCCGTTCAGCTTCCGGCAGGTTTCCAGCAGCTGAGAACCGGCTGCCCGGTGAATGGCTCCGTCAACTCCTCCGCCTCCCAGCAGGGAGGTATTCGCAGCATTTACAATAGCCGTTACTTTCAGTTGGGTTATATCGCCCTGAATCAGTTTGATACGGTCCATATTCCTGCTGTTTTCTATATTCGTTGCTCATTATCTGATTACCTGAGTTTTGCCCCCAGCTCTTTTTCAAAGCTTTTCAGCAATTTGTTCATAACCTGATCAATCTGCTTGTCAGTCAGTGTTTTATTTTCGTCCTGCAATACAAAGCTAACCGCATACGATTTTTTTCCTTTTTCAACCTGGGGGCCTTCGTACACATCAAATAAATTTACGTTTTTCAGTAACTTTTTCTCGGTTTGCAGTGCCAGTTCGTACACCCGGCTGAAGGGAACTTCCCTGTCGAGCACCAGGGCCAGATCTCTCCTTACTTCGGGGAAGCGGGGAATGCCTGTAAAACGGATACGTTGCCCGGCAAATAATTCCAACACATATCCCCAGTTGAAATCAGCATAATAAACCGGTCCTCTGATGTCCATTTCCCTGAGCGTTCTGCGGGGGATATTCCCCATGGTCAGCAGAACTTTCCCTCCGTGCAGATATCTTGTTCCCTCTTCGAACAGATCGTCGGGTGAAAGATCCTGTTCCAGTGTTCCGGGATCGATTCCCAGACGGACAAGCACTTTTTCAGCCACAGATTTCAGGGTGAAAAAGCTGGCCGTTTCTTCCTTTCGGTGCCAGTTCAGGGGCTCCCTGTTCCCGGTGATCCAGATACCCAGTCTTTCTTCCTGAAGGTACTGACTGAAATCCTTTCGTGATGACCGGGGATCATTCATGAAATAGATGTGTCCGAATTCATAAAGCTTCAGATCGTTCTGCTGCCGGTTCTGGTTATGCCTGATGGCTTCGAGACCGCCGAAAAGCAGTGTCTGTCTCATTACATCCAGGTCCTGGCTCAGTGGGTTGTACAGTCGCACACATTTTTCTTCCGGAAAGCTTTTGCTTTTTGAATAATAGGTATGGCTGGTGAGTGAATTCGACATGATCTCGGTGTATCCGCTGGCAGCCAGCATGTCGGCTACCATGTTTCTTACCCGGTCGGGATCGGGTTTTTCTGCATACGACAGGCTGGAACGCATTACCGGCGGACTTTCAACCTGGTTATAACCGTAAATGCGAAGCACTTCTTCCACCAGATCGGCCTCCCTGGTTACATCCACCCGGTAGGCCGGAACCCTGGTTTTCAGACCTTCCGCATTCTTTTCCAGAATTTCAATTTCCAGGGCTTTCAGAATGGAAATGATGGTTTCCGGCTCGATTTGTTTTCCTATCAGCCGGGCAGTTCTTTCATAGGAAAATTCCACCGTATGATCGGGTATGGGGCGGGGATAACGATCGATTATATCACTGCTGATTTTTGCCCCGGCTATCTCTTTCACCAGCAGAGCCGCTCTTTTTAGCGCATACAGGGTCATGCGGGGATCGGCTCCCCTTTCGAAATGAAAGGAGGCATCGGTATTCAGCCCGTGCCTGCGTGCGGTTTTCCTGATAGATAGCGGATTGAACCAGGCACTTTCCAGAAAAACCCGTGTGGTTGTTACAGTCACCCCCGAACGCAGTCCGCCGAAAACTCCTCCGATACACATGGGTTCACGTGTGTTACAGATCATCAGATCCTCTTCCGACAGTTCTCTTTCCACCTCATCCAGGGTGACAAACCTTGTTCCCCCGGGCATTTTCTTAACCACCACCGTTTTGCCTTCTATCCGGTCGGCGTCGAAAGCATGAAGAGGCTGACCGGTTTCATGCAATACAAAATTGGTTATGTCCACCACATTGTTTACCGGAGTGAGTCCGATGCTGCGCAGCTTGTTCTGCAGCCACAACGGGGAAGGAGCTACCTTTACACCGGTGAGGGTAACCCCTGTGTACCGGGGACAGGCTTCCTCATCTTCTATCCTGACATCGATGGGTAACTCGTGGTTGTCGGGTTTGAAATCCTCCACCGGAGGCAGCATGAGTGTTGCATTATTCCGGATGGAAAACCAGGCTGCCAGATCCCGTGCCGCCCCGTAATGCGACCCTCCGTCGATGCGGTTAGGGGTAAGGCCCACCTCGAAAACAGTATCGGTGTAGAGCTGAAAATATTCTGATGCAGGGGTTCCGGGTCGGGCGGAAGGATCCAGCACCATGATGCCCGAATGATCTGTTCCCAGTCCCAGCTCGTCTTCGGCACAGATCATCCCTTCGCTGATTTCACCCCTGATCCTTGTTTTTTTGATTTCGAAAGGTTTGTCTCCCTGAAACAGAACGGCTCCGGGCAGAGCCACCGGCACCTTCTGTCCTGCTGCCACATTGGGTGCGCCGCAAATGATGGGCAACCGTTTTCCGTGGCCCACATCCACGGTGGTAATACTTAGCTTATCAGCCCCGGGGTGCTTTTTACAGGTAACCACTTCTCCGATCACCACTCCTTTCAGGCCACCCTTCACACTCTCGAAGGTTTCCATGTTTTCCACCTCCAGCCCGATATCAGTCATGATCCTGGCCATTTCCCGGGGAGATATGTCGGTTTGCAAATATTCCCTGATCCAGTTGTATGAAAGTTTCATAGATGGCTATGGTTCTTAATTGCTGAGCAAAATTAAGGATTTTCTCCTGAAATCATAACGGCCTTACCGGCAATGGTTCTTTCCGCTGAATGCCGGTGAAGAAATGGGAACTTGAACGGAATATAATATATTTGTAGCTTATGAACCAAGATTTGAAAAACGAAAGGAAACCCTTGATCCTGATCACCAATGATGACGGTATCAGGGCAAAGGGATTGAAAGCGCTGGCAAAAGTAGCCAGAGAATTTGGCCGGGTAGTGGTGATGGCACCTCAGGAAAGCCGGTCGGGAATGTCGCATGCCATTACTTCGGAGCATCCCCTGCGTGTGTATGAACAGAAGTCGGAGCCCGGATACCGCGAATACGCCTGCACCGGCACCCCGGTTGATTGTGTAAAGCTGGCTCTCAACCGGCTGTTGGAAGAAAAACCCGATCTGGTACTATCGGGGGTGAATCATGGATCGAATGCTTCCATCAGTGTGTTTTATTCAGGAACCATGGCCGCTGCCATTGAGGGATGCATTAACAAGATCCCTTCTGTGGGATTTTCCCTGCTGGATTATGATCAGGAAGCCGATTTTACCGTTGCTGAAAAATATGTGAGGATACTGATTGACCAGGTAATGAAAAACGGATTGCCCGAAGGAATATGCCTGAATGTGAATATTCCCGCCCTGCCTGAAGATTCGGTCAAAGGGGTGAAAATTTGCCGGCAAACCGACGGGATGTGGCAGGAAGAATTCGTCAGGAGAACAGATCCCTTCGAAAGGGATTATTACTGGCTGACCGGTTTCTTCAGAAATTTCGAGTCGGAAGCAGAGGATACCGATGAATGGGCCCTGCAACACGGGTATGTGTCGGTGGTTCCAGTAAAAACCGACCTTACCGATTATGATCTGATCAACACCCTGAAACAATGGGATTATGAAAACTAAAGCAAACCGCCTAGAGCTGGGCCTGTTCCTCGGCCTGTTGATGCCTGTTCTGACATTTTTTGTGTTTTACCTTTTTTTACACAACGAATCAGGAATAGTTGAGTTTATCAACGAGGTCATTGTCAGGCAGGTTTCCACTCAGGTGATCAGCCTGTGTGCCGTTCCCAACCTACTGCTTTTTTTTGTTTTTATCTGGACCGACCGTTTGTATTCCGCCCGCGGTGTACTGACCGCCACTTTTATTATTGCTTTCGTTGTTTTGATATTGAAGTTCGTTTTATGAATATGCCCGCATGAAATACATGATCATAGCCGGAGAGGCATCAGGAGACCTTCATGGCTCCCATCTGGTGAAAGAATTGAAGAAAATGGATCCGGAAGGCATATTCCGTGGATGGGGAGGGGATCTTATGCAGCAGGCCGGTGTGGAGCTGATGGCTCACTACCGTGACATGGCCTTTATGGGATTCATTGAAGTAGTGGCCCATATGGGTATGATCCGCAATATGTTCAGAACCGCACGGAAGGAACTTGTGCTTTTCCGTCCCGATGTGCTGATCCTGATCGATTACCCCGGTTTTAACCTGCGAATGGCACGTTATGCAAAAGAACAGGGTATCCGTGTGTGTTATTATATCTCGCCCAAGGTGTGGGCATGGAAGAGTTCACGGGTAAAAAAGATAAAAAAATACGTTGACCAGATGTTCGTGATCTTTCCATTTGAAGAAGAGTATTACAAAAAGTACGGATACCGGGTTTATTTTGAAGGAAATCCTTTGATAGACAGTATCAGCCACTTTGAAGAAAATGTGGTTTCGCACGGTGAATTTTTGAAAAGGAACGGATTGGATAGCAGGCCACTGATTGGCATTATCCCCGGCAGCAGGATCCAGGAAATCAAAAGGAACCTGCCCGTAATGCTCGAAATGACCGGGCATTATCCAGAATTTCAGTTCCTTGTGGCAGGTTTCCCGGCGCTTGACAGAGACCTGTATGCAAACATGATCGGAAACAGAAAAGTGCATCTGCTGTTCGATCAAACCCGTGAGATCATGAAATTTTCCCGGGCTGCCATGGTAACTTCGGGTACCGCAACCCTGGAAACTGCCCTGCTGAAAACCCCCCAGGTGGTTTGCTACCGTGCCCATCCGCTTTCGTACCTCATGGCCAGGATGCTTGTGAAAATAAAGCATATTTCACTGGTGAACCTCATTATGCAGCGAACGGTGGTAACCGAACTGATTCAGGGTGATCTGAATCCGGAACGGCTGAAAAAGGAATTGGACCTTCTGCTGTATGATGACGGGACTATTCGCCGTATCCTTTATGACTATGAAACACTCGATTCCATGCTGGGAGAACCGGGAGTATCGCAAAGAATTGCCGCCGGGATCATATTGTATGCAACATGATCCGGTTTGCTTTCAGAAAATATCTGTTCCTGTTGCTGACCATTTCTTCCCTGTGGTCGGGCCTTCATGCCAGTCCAACCAGAGTCCGTATCGGTTTGTTTTATGAGTGGCTGGTTTTTTCGGCCGTGGTTACGCCTGAACAGGGTGAATGGATTGTGGTGGCCGACAGTTTTGCTTATCCTGCACAGGGAATGACGTACGTTAGCCTGGTGGGTGATCGTGTGTTGTTCCGGGGCGAAAACGGCATGAAGCGGATCTGTGAGAAACTTTTACTGAGACCCGCTGACAGTACGGGAGTGATAGCCATCAGACCATTACACATTCCTGCCGGAAAGAGACAGTACCGGGGCATACTGGAGATCATTCCCGAGCCCACGGGCCTGAAACTGATTCTGGATACTTCCCTGGAGGAGTACCTGGCGGGTGTGGTGTACACGGAAGGAGGGGAAACCGCCGGAATAGAATTTTATAAGGCCCAGGCCGTGCTCTGTCGCACCTATACATTCAGGCATTTCGACAAGCATGGGGACGAAGGCTTCCATCTGTGTGATGGAGTGCATTGCCAGGCTTTTCTGGGAATTCCGCCGTCCGGCCATCCGGTTTACCGGTCGGTAACTGAAACCCGGGGGATGGTGGTAACCGACAGCAACGGAGAATTGATCACCACTGCTTTTCACAGCAATTGCGGGGGACAAACTGCCGACGGTCATAATGTGTGGATAGGAGATATGCCTTACCTGCGCCCGGTGAAGGATACATTCTGTCTGTACGGCAGGAATGCGCGATGGACCAGATCCGTTCCACTGAGTGATTGGGAAAATTATCTAAGGGAGCAGGGAATACCGGAGGAAATGCTGCATCCGAAAGCCGGACTGGAATTTTTCCAACCTGAACGTACAGATTATTACAGGCTGGGAGATTACACAATTCCGCTGGCGCGGATCAGGGAAGACTGGGGACTGAAATCTGCCTTTTTTGATATTGGTATAGATCAGGCAGATCAGGACCGGGTGATCCTGAAGGGGAGGGGATACGGCCATGGAGCGGGATTGTGTCAGGAAGGCGCTATGAAAATGTCAGAACTGGGGTATACTTTTTATGATATGATCCGTTACTATTTCTACGGAGTGACGATACAGGAGTATGTGGGAAAAGAAGAAATCCCGTAATTCTGAACCCGTAATATTCATTACCTTTGGAACATTAACAAAAAATTATGCTTGCCCTGTTCAGGAAAGAAATAAGCGGTTTTTTCAGCTCGGTGACCGGATACCTCGTGATCATTATATTTCTGATAGCCAATGGGCTGTTTTTATGGGTATTCCCAGGGCAACTAAACCTGATCGACAGCGGGTATGCCAGCCTCGACACACTTTTCCTGATGGCTCCCTGGATTTTTCTGTTTCTGGTACCTGCTGTGACCATGCGCCTGTTTGCCGAGGAAAAACGCACAGGTACCCTGGAATTGTTGCTGGTGCGGCCCCTGACTTCTTTTCAGCTGGTTCTGGCCAAGTACCTGGCGGCCCTGGCTCTGTTGCTGTTTTCCCTGTTGCCGACCCTGGTGTATTTCCTTTCCGTCTATCTTTTGGCCGATCCTCCAGGCAATATGGATACCGGGGCTACCTGGGGATCGTACACCGGGCTGTTTCTTCTGGCCAGTTTGTATGCAGCCATCGGGTTGTTTTGTTCGTCCCTCACTGAAAACCAGGTGATTGCATTTATCCTGGCAGCCGGGCTTTCGTTTTTTATGTATTTGGGTTTTGAGTCCATCGGGTTGCTACCCTTCATGGAAAGCATAGATCATTTTGTTATCCGGATCGGTATCAATGAGCATTACCAGTCACTGAGCCGGGGGGTGATCGATTCACGGGATATCTTTTATTTCCTGGGCTGGGATATGGTTTTCCTGCTCTTTACAAGGACTGTACTTGAAAGCAGAACATGGTGACCATGAAAAGAACA
>DSCJ01000013.1 GCA_011049175.1 Bacteroidota bacterium
AGGCTTTCCCCCGCCGTAGTTTTTCCATAAAATCATCAGCAGCCGAAGGGTTTTTTGCATGCTTTTTTGCCCCACAAAAAAGCATGTCGCTCCGTTTCGGGAACGGAGCGAAACAGTGGCCGGTGTGATGAATTAATCAAAAACAAATGTTGCTTACCATTATGTAAAATAGAATAACAATATGGTAAGGTAATAAATAAAGATATGCGAACTCAAGGAACGCAGGAAACTACGCAGAAAACTACGTTGCAAACTACGTAGAATACTACGTTGCAAACTACGTAGATAGCAGTACCCTGAATTTGAAAGCCTCGTAAAATATTCTCCATAAAAAAAGAGCCTTTCCGCGGAAAAGCTCTTTTCTTACAAATGAAAGAAAGGTTTATTTTACGTCACGTACCTTTTCCACTACGGCTTCAAAAGCCTTCGGATGGTTCATAGCCAGGTCGGCCAGTACTTTTTTGTTAAGCAGGAGGCCTTTTTTGTGGACCTTGCCAATGAATTCGGAATACGACATTCCATGGATCCGGGCTCCTGCATTGATCCGCTGAATCCAGAGCGACCGGAATTCGCCTTTTTTCTTACGGCGGTCGCGGTACGCATACAGCAGCCCTTTTTCCAGACTGTTCTTGGCTACCGAGAAAACATTTTTCCTGGCCCCGAAATAACCTTTTGTCTGGTTCAGGACCTTCTTTCTTCTTCTTTTGGCAGCAACGGTGTTTACTGATCTTGGCATGGTGATTTGTTTTTTTAATGGTTAGCGGTTTTCCTTCTGAAAACACTTGGGAGCTAAGCCATTCTGTTATACAACCCTGTTTATTTCAAACCCAGCAGCAGCTTGATGTTTTTTTCATCGGTCTTATGCACGAGGCCGGAATAGGTCAGGTTCCTTTTCCGTTTGGTTTCTTTTTTTGTGAGGATATGGCTTTTGTAGGCGTGTTTCCTCTTGATCTTTCCTGTTCCGGTAAGGGTGAACCTTTTCTTGGCGCCGGAATTGGTTTTCATCTTGGGCATTTCTTCTCCTTCGTTTTAATATTCAACAAACGTAAACGTTATCCTTTCTTTTTCGGTCCGCCTTTGGGAGCGATAAACATGGTCATCCGTTTTCCTTCCAGGCGTGGCATTTGTTCCACTTTCCCGTATTCTTCCAGGTCGCTGGCAAATCGCAACAGAAGAATTTCCCCTTTTTCCTTGAACAGGATGGAGCGGCCCTTGAAAAACACGAACGCCTTGACTTTGGCTCCGTCCTGCAGGAATTTTTCAGCGTGACGCAGCTTGAAATTGTAGTCGTGCTCGTCGGTGTTGGGCCCGAACCTGATCTCTTTGATCACGGTTTTGGCCGCTTTGGCCTTGATCTCCTTCTGCCTTTTCTTCTGATGATACAGGAACTTCTGGTAATCGACCACCTTGCATACCGGAGGGTCGGCATTCGGACTGATCTCCACCAGATCGAGCTCCAGTTCATCGGCAATTTGCCGGGCTTCTTCAATGGGGTATACCCCCGGCTCATCGATATTGTCACCCACGAGCCTTACCGAGCGTGCCCGGATCTGCTCATTCGCCCTGAAAGATGGTTCGTTTCTTCTGCCGAACGGTCTGTTTGATCTGTGTAATGCTATGGTTAATACCTCCTTTTTTGGTTAAACATTCACCGTATGTGCGGCGGTTTGTTTTCTGATCTCCTCTTTTACCAGGCCGGCAAATGCTTCCAGACTCATCACTCCCTGGTCGCCTTCGCCCTGCCTGCGAACCGACACCGTACCGCTTTCCGCCTCTTTTTCACCAACAATAAGAAGGTAAGGGATTTTCAGTAACTCATTGTCCCTTATCTTCCTACCAATCTTTTCGTTACGGTTATCAATCAGAGTGCGAATATCGGAATTATTTAGAAAATACAAAACTTTTTTTGCATAATCCTGGGTTTTTTCGCTGATGGGCAGCACGATGGCCTGGTCGGGTGCCAGCCACAGGGGGAACTTTCCTCCCGTATGTTCAATGAGAATGGAAACAAAACGTTCCAGCGAACCAAAGGGCGCCCGGTGGATCATGACCGGCCGGTGACGCTGGTCGTCGGCTCCGATGTATTCCAGTTCGAACCGTTCCGGCAGGTTGTAATCCACCTGGATGGTTCCCAGCTGCCATTTTCTTCCCAGCACATCCCTGACCATGAAGTCGAGCTTGGGACCGTAGAAGGCCGCTTCTCCCCGAACGGTCCTGGTTTTCAGCTTTTTTTCCGCACAGGCTTCTATGATGGCCTGCTCGGCTCTTTCCCAGTTTTCGTCCGATCCGATGTATTTTTCCGTATCGGCCGGATCGCGCAGACTGATCTGTGCGTCGTAATCCTCAAAACCCAGCGAGTTGAATATAAGGAATACGATATCGATTACTTTGATGAATTCTTCTTTCAACTGGTCGGGGCGGCAGAAGATATGGGCATCATCCTGGGTGAACCCGCGCACCCGGGTTAGTCCATGCAGTTCCCCGCTCATTTCATACCGGTATACCGTGCCGAATTCGGCCAAACGCACAGGCAGGTCGCGGTACGAATGGGGCTTGCTTTTATATATTTCGCAATGGTGGGGGCAGTTCATGGGCTTAAGCATAAACTCTTCGCCTTCCTGCGGGGTTTTCATGGGTCGGAATGAATCCTTGCCGTATTTATCGTAATGTCCCGAGGTGATGTACAGGTCCTTGTGCCCGATATGGGGGGTTACCACCGGGTCGTATCCGTAGATATCCTGCACTTTCCTGAGAAAATCCACCAGCTTGTCGCGTAACCTGGCGCCGCGTGGCAGCCACAGGGGCAATCCCTGTCCCACTTTTTGTGAGAAGGTGAACAGCTCGAGTTCCTTTCCCAGTTTACGGTGATCGCGTTCTTTCGCCTTTTCGAGCATTTCCAGGTATTCGTCCAGCATTTTCTGTTTGGGGAAGGTGATGCCGTAAATGCGGGTTAGCTGTTTGCGTTTCTCATCTCCCCTCCAGTAGGCGCCGGCCACATTCAGCAGCTTGATGGCTTTGATGGGGGAAGTATCGGGAAGGTGGGGTCCCCTGCACAGGTCGGTAAAATGTCCGGAGCGGTACAGGGTGATGGTGCCGTCTTCCAGTTCGCTGATCAGCTCCACCTTGTATTCGTCGCCTTTTTCGCGATAGAGCTGCAGGGCGTCTTTCTTGCTGATCTCTTCCCGGCGGAATGTCTGCTTTTCCCGGGCCAGTTCCTGCATTTTCTTTTCAATCTCAGGGAGGTCGGCTTCGGTAATAACCTTTCCGCCGGCAGGATCCACATCGTAATAAAATCCGTTTTCAATGGCCGGACCGATTCCAAATTTGGTGCCGGGATATAAAATTTCCAGGGCTTCTGCCATGAGGTGCGCCGAGGAATGCCAGAAAGCATGTTTCCCTTCCTCGTCTTCCCATTTGTGAAGCCTAATGGCGGCGTCACCGGTGATGGGACGGGTGAGATCCCATATTTCCCCGTTCACCGAAATACTCAGCACTTCCTTTGCCAGCGCCGGGTGAATGCCGGCGGCTATTTCCTTTCCCGTGATCCCTTCCGGATATTCTTTTGTCTTCCCGTCGGGGAATGTAATCTTTATCATATATAGATATCTTCTTGCAGGGTTTGACCGCACAAAGATAATGATTTCTCCGGAAGTCTTTCGTATCCGCAGGGCTGTGGTTTAGCCGGCAGGTTCCTTCATGCCGGCACACGGGTTGGAATATGTTGCATAATATGTACGTATGGCAAAAAGTTGGGGCCGTCATACTGGGTCTTCATAATTTTCCGTATATTTTTGTACAGGAACAAAAAAAAGAAAACATGGGCTTAACACTGGCAGAAAAGATCCTGGCACGGCATGCGGGCCGCGACAAGGTTGAACCCGGCGAAATCGTCGATGTATTGATGGATGTACGTGCCGCACGGGATTTCGGAGGGGCCAATGTGGTGAAGAATATGCGGGAGAACGGTCTTACCGTGGCCGATCCGTCACGTACCATATTCACTTTCGATTGCAACCCCACCGGGTCGGACCAGAAATATGCGGTGAACCAGCAGATATGCCGCGACTATGCCAGGGAAAACGGTATCAGGGTGTATGATATTGACCAGGGAATAGGCACCCATATTATGATCCATGAAGGACTGGCCTACAGTGGGTCCACAGCCGTAACCACCGATTCGCATGCCAATATCCTGGGAGCGGTGGGGGCCTTCGGGCAGGGCATGGGCGACCAGGATATTGCCGCAGCCTGGGCCAAAGGAAAGATCTGGTTCAAGGTGCCGCCCTCGGTGCGGATCAACCTGCACGGAAAACGGCCGGCCGGATTGATGGCCAAAGATATTGTGCTGAACCTGCTCGACCGGTTCGGGGCCAATACCCTGCTGGGGTATGCCATTGAGATGTATGGCGATGAGGTAGACCGGCTGACCCTGGATGAACGCATCACCATTGCTTCCATGGGAACGGAAATGGGTGCCATCATCATTCTGTTCACACCGAATGATGAAATCATGCGTTACAGCGAGGAACGTGCCGGACGGAAACTGGAAAAGTTTACGGCCGATCCCGATGCCGTGTATGAAAAAACCTTCGACCTGAACCTGGAAGAGTTCACACACCGGGTATCCCGGCCTGGCAAGCCCCATGACACGGTCCCGGTGGATAAGCTTGGCAGGATATGGATCGATTCGGCCTTTGTGGGAAGCTGTACCAATGGCCGGATGGAAGATATGCGGGTGGTGGGGGAGATATTGAAGGGCAGAAAGGTGGCGCCCTGGGTGGTGATGAAGATCGTTCCTTCCACCAATGAAGTGTGGAATACCTGCCTGGAAGAAGGCTGGCTGAAGATATTCAAGGATGCCGGTGCCCTGGTATCGAATGCCGGTTGTGCCGGTTGTGCGGCCGGGCAGGTGGGGCAGAACGGTCCGGGAGAGGTGACCGTTAGTACCGGTAACCGGAATTTCCCGGGCAAGCAGGGCAAAGGGGAGGTATACCTGGCATCGCCGGCCATTGTGGCTGCTTCGGCTGTGGCCGGATACATCACCACACCCGATAAGATGCCCCTGGCAGTGGTGAAACGTCCTTCCAGAGCAAAAGCGCCCTCTGATGAAGAGAGAAAAACGGTGAGACCGAAAGAAAGAAAAACAGGTGAGAAACCCCTGATCCTGGAGGGAAGGGTATGGCTCATCCCCGAAGACAATATCGATACCGATATGATCTACCATAACCGCTATCTGGCCATTACCGATATTGACGAAATGGGACAGTATACCTTCGACAACCTGAAAGGGTACGGAGATTTTGCCCGGAAAGCCCGGCCCGGCGATATCGTGGTGACCGGGAAAAATTTCGGGGCGGGAAGTTCCCGGCAGCAGGCCGTGGATTGTTTTCTCTCGCTGGGGATCGCTGCTATTCTGGCCCGATCGTTCGGTGCCATTTACGAAAGAAATGCCATCAATGCCGCCCTGCCAATACTGGTGTATGAAAACCTCGATGAACTGGAACTGAAAAACGGAGATGTCATCCGGGTGAATGTGGAAACGGGCGAGGTAACCAGGCCTTCCGACGGGAAATCGGTACGCATTAAGCCTTTTTCGGAAGTACAGCTCGAAATATACCGCAACGGAGGATTGTTTTAAAGGAATCATCTGATAAAAGCCAACTGCCATGGCCGGAAAAACCTATGTGGAAAAAATTCTGGGAGCACCTGCCGGTGCCATTGTGTTCAGGAAACCCGATCTGGTACTGACCCACGACAATACCGCCAGCATTTACAAAACCTTTCAGAAAATGGGAGGTGAGCGGGTTGCCGACCCCGACCGCCTGCTGGTGGTACTTGACCACAATGCTCCGCCCACCAGTGCGGCGCTGGCAACCCAGTACCAGTCGATCCGTGATTTTGTGAAGGAACAGGGCATCGGGAAGTTTTACGATGCAGGGAAAGGAATTTGCCACCAGATCATGTCGTACCATGCCCGGCCGGGGATGATCGTGGTGGGCAGCGACAGCCACACCTGTACGGCCGGGGCCTTCAATGCCCTGGCTGCCGGGATCGACCGCACCGAATCGGCCGGTATCTGGAAAACCGGAGAAACCTGGTTCCGGGTACCCGGTTCCATGAAAGTGACCCTGAAAGGGCAGTTGCCACCCGGTGTATACGCCAAGGATCTTTCCCTCTGGATTATCGGAATGACCGGCTCCGACGGGGCCAACTACCTTTCCATGGAATTCCATGGCGAAGGGGTTGCCAGCCTGAGTATTTCCGAACGGATGACCCTGGCCAACCTGGCTTCTGAGATGGGAGCCAAGAACGCCGTTTTTCCTGCCGATGATATCCTGAAAGAATTCACCGGCGAAGAAAATACGAACGGCCTCTGGGCGGATGATGATGCCGTGTATGAAAAAGAAATTGAAATAGACCTGAACGAAGTGTTTCCCCTGGTGGCAGCACCCCATCATGTGGATCATGTGCTGGCGGTTTCGGAAGTGGAAGGAACGCCGGTGCAGCAGGGACTGGTCGGCACCTGTACAAACGGAAGGCTTGACGACCTGCAGATAGCAGCTTCGGTGCTGAAGGGCAAAAAAGTGAAAGATGGGTTTCAGTTGCTGGTGATCCCGGCCTCCCGGCAGATCTACCTGCAGGCCATGGAAGACGGTACCCTGCCCGCCCTGATCCGGGCCGGAGCCAATATCCTGAGCCCTTCGTGCGGGCCCTGCCTGGGGACCGGCCAGGGCATTCCCGCCGACGGCACCACCGTGATCTCTACGGCCAACCGGAACTTCAAGGGCCGTATGGGCAATCCGAATGCCTCCATTTACCTGGCCTCCCCGGCCACGGTGGCCATGTCGGCTATTTCAGGAGTGATCAGCGATCCCCGGGGTAAAAGGCATTCCGACCGTTTCCGGTATAAGAAACAGCAAAGCGCTACCGTGGAGATCGGTGACGGGGATAACCGGAGAATCGATGGGGTGTGGAATTATACCGATGTGGACAACCTGAACACTGACCAGATGTTTGCCGGGAATCTGACCTACAACATTCTCAGCTCAGACGGAGAGGCCATTCTGCCCCACCTGTTTGCCGGTTTCGACCCCTCCTTTGCCGGGCAGGTTAAACCCGGCGATGTGATCCTGGCGGGCGACAATTTCGGGTGTGGCAGCTCGCGTGAGCATCCGGCAGTGGGGTTGGCAGCGGCCGGAGTGAAGGCGGTGATCGTGAAATCGGTGAACCGTATTTTTTACCGTTCGGCCATCAACCAGGGGCTGCTGCTGGTGGTGCTGCCCGAAGTGGTGGAAGCCTACCGGCCGGGAGATACGCTGGATATAGAATTTACAGAAGGAATGGTCAAACTGAACGACCGGACATTCCGCTTCGAGCCCCTGCCCGAAAAGCTCATGAAGATTATTGAGAAAAAAGGGCTGGTGAATTTTTTAAAGGGGTGAACGGATCCTTCTTTTCTTGCCGGGTAATTTGTTGTAGTGATTGATTCTGCCGGATCAACAAGGGAAACCTGATCTGAATTGCCCCGGGTTCCGCTAAAAGGACAGGGTTATACTTACGAATTGAAATAATCGACCTTTCAAACCATTAACATGAAAACAATGACTTCAACAAAAAATGGGAGCAGGGGAACCCGTTTGTTCCTTACCGGTACTTTCCTGCTTGTTTCTCTGTTAACTGCTTATCCCCAGTGGAGAAGGCCGGTGATCTCTCCCGAGGTTCAGGATGATTGTTCGGTGATCTTTCGATTGTATGCCCCTGATGCCGGTTCGGTGAAAATTACCGGAAACTGGATGCCCGGATGGGGCCACTCCGTGGAGCTTGCAAGGAATGATACCGGATTGTACACCATACAAACGGATCCGCTTCCTTCGGAAATGTATACCTATGTTTTCCTGGTTGACGGTGTCAGAACCATTGATCCGGGAAATGTGCAGATCGTACGCGACGGAGTGCGGAATGAAAGCATGTTCATCGTGCCGGGTGGTCAGGGTGACCTTTATCAGGTGCACGATATTCCCCACGGGGCGGTGACCAAAATATGGTACGATTCACCCACCCTGGGCATGCAGCGAAGAATGTATATCTACACCCCCCCCGGCTATCATTCGGGTACGGATTCCTACCCGGTTCTGTACCTGTTGCACGGGGCGGGAGGAGATGAAGATGCATGGACCACCCTCGGCAGGACGAATTATATACTTGACAACCTGATAGCACAGGGGAAAGCCCGTCCCATGATGGTGGTTATGACCAACGGGGTTCCCACCTCGGCGGCAGCTCCTACCGACCGGCCGGTTGATCTGGAAAAAACCGGCATTGAATCCGGTGGTCCGGGAGGCATGGTTTCGGGAAAATTTGAAGAAAGCCTGGTAAAAGATGTGATTCCCTTTGTGGAGAGTCATTTCAGGGTAAAGACCGGTCCCATGTCCCGGGCCATTGCCGGCCTTTCCATGGGGGGATACCACACCCAGGTCATTACTAACAAATACCCGGGCATGTTTAAATACATCGGAGTAATGAGTATGGGATTATATGGTGACAACCGGTTCGGAAACTACAGCCGGGAAGAACACGAAAAACAGATCAGGGCGCTGATTGCCAGCAAGCCGGAATTATACTGGATCGGTGTGGGGAAGGAAGATTTTCTGTATGAGTCGGTAACCAACCTCAGGAAATTCTATGACGAAATGGGCTTGAATTATATTTACCGGGAAACGTCCGGGGGGCATACATGGACCAACTGGAGGATCTATCTCTCGGAACTGGCACCCCTGTTGTTCAGGTAAACAGTTTATAATGATACAGTTATAGAAATCAGTCAGCAGGCGGGTGTGATGCCGGATTTTTTAAAGTGCCGTTTATTGATTGACCGTTTCAACCCCTGTTGTATACCGAAGCGGACTCACCCTGTTTTGCATTTTGTAAAAAACCGGTCAGGGAATGTACGATATCCGGCCCGTGGGTTTTTTCATTGGTCTGCAAATCGAGATACCGGCTTCCGGGAAATGATGAGGCAATCCGGCGGCTGTCGTCAAAACTGTGGAAGGTGTCTTTTGAGGCGCCGATCACCAGGGTGGGGGGCAGTTGATCTGTTTTTGCCGGTTTGAAATGGTAGGAAGCTATGGCGCGTACCGTGGCGGCCAGTTTTCCCGGATCGGCTGCATCCAGGATACGGCAGTTCAGGTCGTACATTTCCGGATCATTTTTCATGTCAATGCGGAAATTCCTCAGGTACCATTTCAGGAAGGGTTTGAGGGGCCGGTAGATCAGGCGGGCAAAACGTGCCAGGAAAAGCAGCCAGCCCGGAAACGGAAAGGAAGCATTCGGCTCGGCCAGTATGGCGGCAGCCGGAGATACAGGTAACCGATGGATAGATTCCAGAATGGCTGTGGCGCTCAGAGAATAGCCCATGAGGATGTAACCGCGCGGTTTGAAACCCAGCAGCCCGACACTTTCACATACATCGTTGGCCAGATCGTTTACAGAAAAACCGGCCTTTCCCGGAATCCTGCTGCTGCTCTTTTCCCGGGTTTCAAGATAATACACCGGAAAGAACCCGGTCATTTCCTTCAGGGTCTTTCTGAAATTATCCATTACCGAAGCCAGGCCGGGAATGAACAGAACGGGAGGAAAATTTGTTTTCAAAAGAGGAGTAAAATGTACCACCCGTAACCGGATGCCGGATGAAACGGGTATGTGGCGGACTTGAACCTCGGTTCCGGGATGACAGTAATTATTCAGGGGGGGCATGGCGGATGGGAATCGGGGGTAAGAATGCTGGAGGGATCGATTCATGGGCATATTGTGATACCGGTGTGTGATCATCGGCGGAACAAAATAATGATTTGCCCGGTTATGGCAAAATGTGTTAATTTTATACTCACATGAATCAAAAGAATCTGAAACGATGAAAAAACTGTATGTAATGATGATCACTGCTTTGACCATGGGAACGGTATTCACTGCCTGTTCATCGGGAACCGGCCGGTCAGAAGAGAAACCGGTTCCGAATATTGCTGTACTGCTTACTGAAGGATTCCACGATGCAGAAGCATACATGCCCATGGGGTACCTGGTGAACAAGGGCTTTGATGTTACCGTGATCGGCCCGGAAAAAGGCCTGGTCAAGGCCTATAACAGTGAATTCACCATTGTGGTGGAAAGGGATATGGATGAATTAGTAACGGACGATTTTGACGTACTGGTTATTCCGGGAGGACAGGCTCCGGCTGCATTGCGCGAAGATCCGGCAGTGGTGGCTTTTGTTAGAGCATTTTTCGAAACCGGCAAGCCCGTGGCTGCCATTTGCCACGGTCCGCAGGTGCTGATCACCGCAGGAGTGATGGAGGGCATGACCTCTTCGGGTTATTCCGGTATTCGTGAAGAACTGGAATCTGCCGGAGCCACTTACATGGATCAGGCGCTGGTTACCGATAAGAACCTGATCACATCCCGGGTGCCTGCCGACCTGGCGGTGTTCAGTCGCGCCATTGGGGAAACGCTGGAGGATTGGAAATAAAAATCCTGTAAGCATTTCCTGAATTTTTTTTGCTGCTATTATACAGCGTGATTTTTTCCAGGGTGGGCGAATCCCTGTGTGTACAGGCTGCTTATACCATAAATCATGGACGTTCTCTATACCGACGCCATAAAACAAAGGAAACCCACCGCCTTTAACGTGATGGTCAAACCCATCGGGCCGGTGTGTAACCTGAATTGTACCTACTGCTATTACTTGGAAAAGGACGTTCTTTACGGAAAGGGGAAAAATTACCGGATGCCCGGTGAGGTGCTTGAAACCTTCATTAAACAGTATATTGAAGCCCACGAGGTCCCGGTGGTAACCTTCACCTGGCAGGGCGGGGAACCTACCCTGCTGGGACTGGATTTCTTTAAAAAAGTGGTGGCATTGCAGAAAAAATACGCCGGGGGCAAGACCATTGAAAATGCCTTTCAAACCAACGGTACCCTGTTAAACGACGACTGGGGCAAATTTTTCCATGACAACAAAATGCTGATAGGCGTTTCCATCGACGGGGCCGAACACAACCACGACCGCTACCGGAAAGATAAGCACGGAAAGGGTACCTTTAAAAAAGTGATGAAAGGGATCGAAGTGCTGCACCGGCACAGGGTGGAATTCAACACCCTGAGCTGTGTGAACGATTACAATACAAAATATGCCGTGGAAACCTACCGGTTCCTGAAAAATATCGGAAGCGGCTTTATGCAGTTTATTCCCATTGTGGAACGGATAGCTGAAAATCCCAACCCCGGACTCCTTAAACTGGTGGCTCCGGCCTATAACGGGAAAGCGCCGGTGGCAGAGTGGTCGGTGAACCCTGAGGATTACGGAAAATTCCTGATCCATATTTTCGACGACTGGGTCAGGAGTGATGTGGGTAAGTATTACGTCCAGATGTTCGATGTGACCCTGGCAAACTGGGTGGGCGCCATGCCGGGCCTGTGTGTTTTCTCGGAAACCTGCGGCGATGCCTTGGTGATGGAACATAACGGCGACCTGTATTCCTGCGACCATTTTGTGTTTCCGGAAAATTACCTGGGGAATATCAGGGAAGAACCCCTCCTCGGAATGGTGAAATCCCGGAAGCAGTTTGATTTCGGTATTAATAAAAGAAACAGCCTTCCGAAATATTGCCTGCGTTGTGAATACCGTTTTGCCTGCCATGGAGAATGTCCCAAAAACCGCATCCGTGTGACCCCCGACGGAGAGCCGGGTTTAAATTACCTGTGTCCCGGACTGAAAATGTTTTTTCAGCACGTAAAGCCGGCCATGGATTATATGGCCCGTGAACTGGTTGCCAAACGTCCCCCGGCCAATGTGATGAACTGGATCAGGAACAGGGAAAATCAGGCGGTGTCACAGGAGCTTCCCGGCAGAAACGATCCCTGCCCCTGCGGAAGCGGGAAAAAATTCAAGAACTGTTGTGCCGGGAAACCGGGGTATTCGCGGTAATATGAAAGGAAAACTTTTTCTCATACAACGAATCCGAATAGGGATACCAATTTTTTAACGGGAGTAGGATAGTTGGCGAGTCGGGAAGGAGGAAGCCAACATGAAAACCTTGAGTGTATTTCCTGAGAGGTGATGCTGTGTCAGTGGACGGAAGTATATTTCGTCTGAAAGATTATGATTGCATGCCGGAAGCCTGAAATGAACGAAAATTTAACGTGTTTGATAATATAGAAACCCGTTATTAGGTCAGAAGTTGCTTTCTTGCATTTGAATACTTAAAGAAAAGTCTATGAAAAAAATTGTGTTATTTGCTGCCACCCTGTTGGTCTGGGGCACGGTGTTGGCCCAGCTTCCGGGTCGGAGGGGCCCACAGGTGGAACCGCTGCCCGAAGGGTTTAAACCGGCTTCTACCAATACCTTTATATCTCAGTATCCGGCGGTTAACCCGCAGACAAACCAGGCCCTGTTCAGAGTAGTGGCTCCGGAGGCACATTCCGTAAAGCTGCTGCTTAACGGCGAACACGACATGAAAAAAGATGAAAACGGGGTATGGTGGATAACCACCGAACCGCTGGTAGTTGGTTTCCATTATTATGCCATTGCTATCGACGGGGTTCCCTTAATGGACCGGGGAAGCAGGGCTTATTTTGGAAGCAACTGGGAATCATCGGGCATTGAGATACCTGAAGGCCCGGAGGGCGACTACTACCGGTTTAACCGGAACATCCCTCACGGGCAGATACGTTCCATCGAATACTGGTCGGATGTGAACGGACTGGAGCGTCACATCAATGTGTACGTGCCTGCTGATTATGAAAAGAATCCCGGAAAAAGATATCCGGTCCTCTACCTGATACATGGCTGGGGTGAAGATGAAAACGGCTGGTCAATCCAGGGGCACATGGCCAATATCATGGACGGTTTGATCGCATCGGGGAAGGCGGTTCCCATGATGGTTGTTATGCCCAGCGGAGATATCCAGACCAGTCCCGATGTGCGGGAGGCCTCCGGTGATATTACCGATATTTTTATGAATGACCTGATACCGTTTATCGATAAAACGTTCCGCACATACACGGACAGGGAACACCGGGCTATGGCCGGATTGTCCAGGGGCGGTGGACAAACCTGCGCAACGGTTTTCAGCCATATGGACAAATTTGCCTGGATGGGCGCTTTCAGCGGATTTTTCGGCTTTCGCGGAAACACCACAGTGGAAACTGCATACAATGGTGTGTTTAAAGATGCCAATGCGTTTAACCGGCAGATGAACCTCCTGTTTATTAGTATTGGGACCGAAGAAGGCATGGGAGCGAAAGAATCATACGAAATTCTTGTAAATCATGGAATTAAAAATGTAGTGTTCCATGAATCACAGGGAACGGCACATGAATGGCTTACCTGGCGAAGAGCACTCTATGATTTTGCCCCGAGAATTTTTCAATAAGCATTCAATATCCCGGCCGCTGATGCGGCTACGGTCTTTTCCTTCACATCTTGTCTTGTCCGGGTTTGGATGGAGGAAATACGGAAGGATTACTTACGTGATCCGTTTATGTTGGGCTTCACCATCCCCAATCCCGGCCGCTGACGCGGCTACGGTCTTTTCCTTCACATCTTGTCTTGTCCGGGTTTGGATTGAGGAAATACGGAAGGATTACTTACGTGATCCGTTTATGTTGGGCTTCACCGTC
>DSCJ01000027.1 GCA_011049175.1 Bacteroidota bacterium
CGGAAACCGGCCGGGTTTTGCAGGACATCCTGCACGGGATCACGGACGAGCGCAGCGAGTCCGTAATCCCAAAGAAAAGGAAATCTGTGAAAACAAAGAGCCAGTATTGCGGGAAGCCGGGTAACGGTGAGACGCAAACAAGGAATGCCCGAAAGTAAATCCGGCACCCTTGAGCACCTGCGCTCATTAGGAGCCGGCGCTGATAAAAAGCGCCGCCGCCAGGCGGAAACCGGCCGGGTTTTGCAGGACATCCTGCACGGGATCACGGACGAAAAGAAATCCTTATTTTTGCCCCACATGCATTCCAGCCCATGAAGAAATACTACCTGCCGGCAGCCGTTTTCTTTTTTATTTTCATTATCCTTGGCCTAGTGAACCAAATGATATCACCTCCGGTACTGATCCTCGAAAGGTTTTTTCCAAATTACGGGGGATGGGCAGAAATACCTGTCATCTCCTATTACGGAGGCCTGTTAGCCTGGAAGATGAGAGATCCTCCCAAAGCACCCCGTTGGAGAAAGATCACATGGACAATGTTTTCGGCCGTATTTTTTACCCAGTTGTTAGCAGGACTGTTCGTTTCGGAAACTTTTCTAATGACCGGAAAGCTTCATCTGCCGGTACCTGCCATGATCATTGCCGGGCCTCTATACAGGTGGGAGATCGGGTTTATGACACTGCTCTTTATCAGCACAGTAATCCTGAGCGGACCGGCCTGGTGCAGTCACCTTTGTTACTTTGGAGCCATGGATTATTTAAGCGCAGACCGGAAAAACAAGCCCGGTCGCCTGAACAACCTGTGGACATACAAATACACCCTGTTACTTTTCATTATTGCAGGAGCTCTCCTGTTCAGACTTGTGAACCTGCCTTCATCATATGCCACCCTGGGCGGGATGATCTTTGGAATAACCGGACTGGTCATCATTGTTTTACTTTCCCTGAAAAGAGGAATGATGATGCATTGCACAGCATACTGTCCGGTAGGCACGCTGGTAAGTTTAGTTAAAAAAATATCTCCTTTCGGCATGCGGATCAGCTCTTCCTGCACTCTCTGCATGGCGTGTACCTTAGCTTGCCGTTATCAGGCCCTTGAGGTGGAAAATATCCGGTCGGGACAACCGGGAAGAACCTGTACATACTGCGGAGACTGCCTTTCTTCATGCCCTCATCACGCCATTCAGTATACCTTTCTGAAATTGAAACCCGGTACAGCAAGAAACGCATGGCTGTTTATCACCATTTCATTGCATGCCGTTTTTCTGGCACTGGGAAGAATATGAATTGAACCAACCGGAAAAAATTCAGGAAAGTTTCTCCGTCCGGTCTACTTAATCTGCAGTTCATGAAGCTTCCTGTATATCCCGTCCTTTTCGATCAGGTCAGGGTGTGATCCCTTCTCCACTATCGTTCCCTCTTCAAGCACAACGATCACATCGGCGTTTTTGATAGTGGAAAGCCGATGGGCTATCACGATGGATGTCCGGTTTTTCATCAGGTTCACAATGGCATCCTGCACCAGTCGTTCCGATTCGGTATCCAGGGCCGAAGTGGCCTCGTCGAGGATCAGTATGGGGGGATTGCTGAGCACCGCCCGGGCTATGCTGATCCTTTGCTGCTGGCCGCCGGAAAGTTTCGATCCGCCCTCCCCCACATTCGTAAAATACCCCATGGGGGTTTCCATAATAAAATCATGGGCGTTGGCCACTTTAGCCGCGGCGATCACCTCTTCTTCCGTAGCATTATCCACACCGAATGCAATGTTGTTATAGAAAGTATCATTAAACAGGATCGACTGCTGGCTGACAATGCCCATCATCCTCCTCAGATCTTCTATCCGGTAGTCGGGCAAAGGAATACCGTCAATCAGCACGGCACCTTCCTGCGGATCAATAAAACGCGGAATCAGGTCAACCAGGGTGGTTTTGCCTGCTCCCGATCTTCCGACCAGGGCCACGGTTGTCCCTTTGGCAATGGTAAGATCGATATGCCGCAACACCCAGTCGCTGTCGTATCTGAAACTGACATCGCGGAATTCTATGACCGAGCGGAAGGTTTGGATCCTTCGGGCGTCGGGTTTATTGAAGATGGTCACCGGAGCATCCAGCACCTGGTCGATCCTTTCGGCAGAAGCCAGGCCCTTTTGCAGGTTGAAATAAGCGGTTGAGATGGACTTGGCAGGAGTAATGATCTGGGAAAAGACCACCAGATAGGCAATGAAGGCTTCCGAATTCAGCCCCCCGGCACCCTTAAGCACCAGCGTCCCACCATACCACATGAGAATCATCAGGACGAGGGTGGCAAGAAATTCACTGGCCGGGCTTGCCAGGTAGCGCCTTCTGTGCACCTTATTCATGATCCGGGTGTAAAAATTATTTACATTCCGGAATTTCACTGTCATTTTTTCTTCGCCGTTGAATGCTTTGATGATCCTCAGCCCGGAAAGGGTTTCTTCGATAATGGAAACGATCATGCCCAATTTCCGCTGTCCTCTGAAAGAGGTGGTACGCAATGATTTTCCTACTTTACCGATCACCCATCCACTGAGGGGCAGCAATACCAGGGCAAACAGTGTGAGGGGCACGCTGGAGGTCATCATGTAGGTCAGGTAGATAAGGATCGTAATGGGGTCCTGGAAAATCATCTCCAGCGAGCTGATGATGGATACTTCGATCTCCTGCACATCGGTGGATATTCTGGAAATAACATCTCCTTTCCGGGCATCGGTATAATAACTCATAGGCAGCCGCAGGATCTTGTCGTAGAAAGTATTGCGCATATCCCTTACCGCCCCTGTGCGTATGGGCGCCATGAAATAGTTTGCCAGAAACTTGAACAGGTTTTTCAGGAAGAACGCCACCACCACAAACAAGCTGACAATCAACAGGGCATTTTCGCTTCCTTTCCACTCGATCAGCCGGGCGATATTGTAATTCAGCACCTGGTGAAGGTAATCGGCCGTAAAAGCAAAACTGCCGGGCCGTACAATTCCTGTCAGGTCCTGCTCAAACAGGATTTTCAGGAAAGGCACCACCATGGTGAACGAGAAAAGGGAAAAACAGGCTGACAGCAGGTTAAAAACAACATTCAGCACGGCATATCCCCAGTAGGGAGTGATATAGCCCAGTATTCGGTTGATCTTCTTCATAAACTATTCTGCATCGGCTAATAACCGGTATAATTCCCCGGTTCAATACGTTTCAGTTCCATTTTTACCTCTTCCCGCACATCCAGGGAATCGATGAACCGGTGGATGGTTTCACGTGTGATGCGCCGGTGGGTACGGGTCAGTTCCTTTAGTTTCTCATAGGGGTCGCCATACCCTTCCCGCCGCAATACCGTTTGAATGGCCTCGGCCACCACGCTCCAGTTCCTGTCAAGATCTTCTCTTACCGCTTCGGTATTCAGCTGCAGCTTGCCCAGTCCTTTGACAGTCGATTCCATGGCGATCAGGGTATGTGCCAGAGGGACACCGATATTCCTCAGCACCGTGGAATCGGTCAGATCGCGCTGCAACCGTGACACCGGAAGCTTGGCTGACAGGAAGGTAAAAACGGCATTGGCCATTCCCAGATTTCCTTCGGAATTTTCAAAATCAATGGGATTGACTTTGTGGGGCATGGTAGAAGACCCCACTTCTCCCTTCTTGATCTGCTGCCTGAAATAATCCATGGAAATATATGACCACATATCCCGGTTCAGATCAATCAGAATTGTATTGATCCTTTTCAGAGCATCGCACAGAGCGGCCAGGTGGTCGTAATGATCAATCTGGGTAGTGGTCTGGGAACGCTGAAGGCCCATAACATCATGGACCAGCCGGTTTGCAAATTCCACCCAATTCACCGATGGATAGGCCACCCTGTGGGCATTGAAGTTGCCGGTAGCTCCTCCGAACTTGGCTGAGAAAGGCACCTGGTCGAGCAAATCCACCTGTTTTTCCAGGCGTTCAACAAATACTTGTATCTCTTTCCCCAACCTGGTTGGGGAGGCAGGCTGGCCATGGGTACGCGCCAGCATAGCCACTCCGGAATATTTAACGGCCAGGTTGCGAAGCCGGTCGATCAGTTTCTGCAGTGCCGGCCGGTATACCTCCTGCACGGCTTCCTTCAGGGAAAGGGGAATGGCCGTATTGTTCACATCCTGGGAGGTCAGGCCGAAGTGCACAAACCCCGTAGCCTTTTCCATTCCTGCTTCTTTCAATTTCTCCCTGAGAAAATATTCCACCGCCTTCACATCGTGATTGGTGCTTTTCTCGATTTCCTTGATACGTTCCGCATCCTGCAGAGAAAACTTCCCGTAAAGGTCTCTCAGCTGACTGATCTGTTTTTTGTTAAACCCATCCAGCTGAGGAAGGGGAATGGCTGCCAGGGCGATAAGGTATTCCACCTCCACCCTGACCCGGTATTTCATCAGGGCATATTCGGAAAAATAAGCAGCCAGCGCAGAGGTTTTCTGCCGGTATCTCCCGTCAACAGGTGAAATGGCCGTAAGGGGGAAAAGTTTCATGCCAGAGGCTTTTATACCCGGCAAAGTTATGAAAATTTGGCACGTTTCACAGGTCTTCAAATCCCCTTCCGGAAAAAAGCGCCGAAGAATTCACCACACAACCCAGGAATCATTTATCTTTGTTTCATTAACACAGAAACATCCCATGCACAAGCCACTCTCAACCGCATTATTACTGTTGTTGCCGCTCCTGCCTGTAACATCGCAGGACACCACCATGATGCGCACGGAAAATACCGACACGTCCCGGGCGGTTATTTACCTTTTTGAGATCATGGAAGAGATTGCAGCCCCCGCATGGAGAACCACCCAGCGCAGTTTTGAAGAGGCTGTCGGCGCAGGAGCTGATTATATTCTGATTGAAATGAACACTTACGGAGGGGTGGTAGACGCTGCCGACTCCATCCGGACAAAGATCCTGAACAGTCCTGTACCGGTCATGGTCTTCATCAATAATCAGGCAGCCTCAGCCGGGGCCCTGATCGCCATTGCCTGTGACAGCATTTACATGAGACAGGGAGCCAGCATGGGGGCAGCCACGGTGGTCGATGCAACCGGTACAGCCGCTCCCGACAAATACCAGTCGTTCATGCGGTCGGTCATGAGGGCCACGGCCGAAGCTCACGGAAAAGATACGTTGATCAGGAACGGCGACACCCTGTACACATGGCACAGGGATCCGAGAATTGCCGAAGCCATGGTCGATCCGAGGATCGTTATCCCGGGAGTTGTTGATACGGGTCAGGTGCTGACCTTCACGGTTCATGAAGCCATTGCCCACGGATATTGCGAAGGGCAGGCTGAAAACATACCGGAAGTGCTGGAGAAAGCAGGCATCAGAAATTACGTTATTCTGGAATACAAGAAAACCACTCTGGACCACATTATCGGGTTTCTGATCAGTCCGTTGATCAGCGGTCTTCTGATCATGATCATCATCGGGGGCATTTATTTCGAGCTGCAATCGCCGGGAGTGGGTTTTCCCCTGGGAGCAGCCATTGCAGCCGCCATTCTGTATTTTGCACCGCTATACCTCGAAGGCCTGGCCCAGAACTGGGAACTGGTGATCTTCATTGCCGGAATCATTCTACTGACGGTGGAAATTTTTGCCATCCCCGGATTCGGTATTGCGGGCGTTAGCGGCATTATTTTCGTGGTGGTGGGACTTACCATGAGCCTGGTTGACAACATCGTTTTTCATTTCGATGTACTAACTGCTTTCAGTGCCCTTCTCAGGGCGCTGGGTACAGTGCTGTTGTCTATGCTGATGGCTTTCTTTTTGTCGCTGTACATCAGTAAAAAAGTATTCACTTCCCGGAAAATTTTTCTGCACTGGGCTCTTGATTCCGTACAGAACAAAGAAGAGGGCTTTATCGGTGTGGATAAACCCCATTACTCGGCCATGGTAGGGAAAACCGGTATCGCCTCTACGGTACTCAGGCCTTCGGGCAAAGTCAGCATCGACGATGCTATTTATGATGCCAAAGCGGAATATGGATATATTGAAAAAGGAACCCCGGTGAAGGTAATCAGGGAAGAAACAGGTCAGTTGTATGTTATCCGGATCAAAAAAGAAGAAGCCTCCTGAGCAATCCATCATGATCAGGGATTATATCCCGGAGGATTATCCCCAAATCATCGTACTCTGGAAACTCACGGGGATGGGTGACGAACGAAGAGGCGACGACCAACAGGTAATTGAAAGAAGTCTGGAACTGGGAGGCCGCCTGCTGGTGATGACCGGGCTGCCCGGAAATGAGATCATCGGCACCTCCTGGATCACATACGATGGACGAAGGCTGCACCTGCATCATTTCGGCATTCACCCGGATTATCAGGGACAGGGGCTTTCACACCGGCTTACCGAAGCTTCGATTGCATTTGCCAGAAAAAAGAAAACACAGATCAAACTGGAGGTGCACAGAGATAACCGGAAAGCCGTATCTCTGTATAAAAAGCATGGTTTCAAATACCTGGGCGATTACAATATATACATTATCAGGGATCCATAAATGCCGCTACTTCCGCAGGCATCCGCTCCATTCCTTTTAACAAAATTTAAGAAGCGCTTTCCTTTTATATCCATTTTTTATTGACTATTTTTGATGGTCGTACCCTTTTATATCCATATCTATTAATTCATATGATGAAGACAATTACTTTCAATGAACTGAGGAGGATCAAAGACAGTTTACCCGACGGCAGCATGCAAAAAATTGCCGACAAGCTGAATCTGGATGTGGAAACGGTTCGGAATTACTTCGGAGGCACCAATTATGAAAAGGGACAGACCGTGGGAATGCACCTGGAACAAGGACCCGACGGGGGAATTGTTTCATTAGACGATACCACCATATTGAATCTGGCCAGGGAACTTGCCTCCAATCGCTGATTCAGGGTAAAAAAACTGTCAGAAAAGCAAAAAAGGAATCCTTTTTTGCTTTTTCTTTTTTTTTGCAGAACCATGAACAGGAATGCAGCCGCAACGAACCCCGACCAGGCCCGGGCAAGGCAGATCTACCGGTATGTTTGTGCATTATTTCGTGATATACACCTTCCTTCACATGACGAAACCCACCATGCGAGGGTATGGGAAAATGCCGGAATACTTTTAAAAGCCTTTGAAGTACAGGGATATACATTCGACCGGATGTTTACAGAAAACCTGTTGCTGGCCTCCTTTTTTCACGATACGGGAATGATCAGGGAGACCGGGCCGTCGCACGGATCCTTCTCCCGGGTTTTTCTGACCGATTACCTGAAACAGTCGGCACCCGACCTTTCCATCTACAGGCCCGCCCTGATAGCCGTAGAAAAGCACGATGACAAAACTTACCTGAATGAAGGAGATGAACTGATCCGTATTCTTGGCATGGCCGATGATATGGATGCCATGGGAAGGATTGGGATCATCAGGTACCTGGAAATATACCTGATGAGGGAAATTTCTCCCGGCCGGATTCCCTGTAAAGTGCTGACAAACCTTGAAACCAGGTTCGCCCATATGAAAAAATATTTTCCTCACGATCAAACACTGTGGAATGCACAGAAGGTGAAATACGAACTGACCCGCAGTTTTTTCCAATCTGCCTGCAAAGCATCAGGAAACCGGTGCGGGCAAACGACCTGTCTGAAAGTGGTCGATCTTGTTAAAAGTCGTATAATCGGGAAGAAGGAATCTTATAAACGCCTGTGCCATCATGTACTGGAAAATCCTTTCGACGATGATATCCGGGTATTTTTCAGGGGATTTCTCGAAGAAATGCAGGCATACAGCCAGGCCGGAGATCAGGGGTAAAGGTTTCCGTGGAAACAGGGCCTTTACCTGACAAAAAAATCCAGCAGCTTTTCTCCTTCCAGATAAGCTTCCAGGCGGTCGTTCTTTTTCACAGGACCTACTCCCGCCGGGGTCCCTGTAAAAAGCAGATCGCCTGTACGGAGGGTCATGAATTTCGAAACATAGGCAATGAGCTCGTCCACCGGGAAGATCATGTGGGCGGTGTTCCCTTCCTGAACCGTACTACCGTTTATATCCAGGCGGAAAAGAAGGTTTTGCAGCCCCCGGGAAGGAATGTTACGAAAAGGACCGATCGCTGCCGAACCGTCAAAAGCTTTGGCAATTTCCCATGGCAGGCCTTTTTTTCTGCATTCATTTTGCAGATCACGGGCGGTAAAATCGATCCCCAGTGTAACGGCATCGTAGTAACGGGGAGCAAATTTCGGGGCGATGTTTTTTCCCAGCCGGTTGACCCTCACCACCAGCTCGGCCTCAAAGTGGATACTTCCCATGAAACCTGAAAGGTAGAAAGGTTTGTTATGGATCAGAATGGCGGAATCTGGCTTGAGAAAGAAAATGGGCTTTTCGGGAAGCGGGTTGTTCAATTCACGGGCATGATCGGCGTAGTTCCTCCCAATGCAGATAATTTTCATAGCGACTCTATTTCCGGAAAGCACGAAGTTTGATCTCGGTAAGCACTTTTTTGGTATACAGGGGGAATTCGCCGTTCATCATCCAGGCGTAATAACTGGGTTCTTCCCTTAGAACCTTTTCCACTGGTTTTCCCTTGTGTTTCCCGAAATTAAACACTTCCGTTCCATTTTCGTCGTATATGATGCGGCCGGCAAAATCGGCATGATGGTTATGAAAGGAGAAGGAAGAAAGAAATTCCACATCGTTTTTCAGTTCATCGTACCGCTCAAGCTGGGCTTCCAGAATTTCATGGGTAGCCCTTACATCGGCTTCTGCCGTATGGGCTCCTTCAAGCAATTTATTACAGTAAAATTTATAGGCGGCAGTCAGGGTTCGCTGTTCCATTTTGTGGAAAATATTCTGCACATCCACAATCCGGCAGCGTTTCAAATCCACCTCCACATTTACTCTTAAAAATTCCTCAGCCAGAAGGGGCACATCAAACCTTCCGGCATTGTATCCTGCCAGGTCGCATCCTTCCAGCATGCGGGCAATATTGCGGGCAACCTGGGCAAAGGTGGGGGCATATGCCACATCGTCATCGGATATGCCGTGAATAGCCGTTGATTCAGGAGGGATCGGCATTTCAGGGTTCACACGGAGGGTGACGGAGTCTTTTTTCCCTCCGGGATCGATGCGAAGAATGGAAATCTCGACAATCCTATCGGTGGCAATGTTGATTCCCGTTGTTTCAAGATCAATGAAAGCAATGGGTTTTTTGAGTTGAAGCTCCATGAAATAGTATTTACGGGTCCGGAAACCTTCCGGGCTTCCGTGAACGGTCAGTTATTGATCATCATGGGCATAAGCAGCATCAGGACATCTTCTTCTTCCACCTCGGTCTGGGCAGGCACAATGATTCCCGCACGGGTGGGATCGGAAAGTTCCAGGGATACTTCTTCTGAAGAAAGATTTGAAAGGATCTCGATCAGGAAAACCGATTTGAAACCGATTTCCATCTCATCTCCTTCATACTGACATTGCAGGCGCTCATAGGCTGAAATGGAAAAATCAATATCCTGCGCGGATATGGTCATCTGGTTTCCGGTAAGTTGCAGTTTCACCAGGTTACTGGCCTGGTTTGAGTATACCGAAACCCGTTTCAGGGTATTGTAGAATTGCTGCCGGTTTACGATCAGCTTGTTGGGATTGTTTGTAGGAATAACGGAATTATAACTGGGATAGTTTCCTTCCACCAGCCGGCAGATGAGGCGGTACTGACTCAATCCGAAGTAGGCATTCCTTTCGTCAAATTCCACCTTTACGTCCTCTTCCTGCCGGGAAAGAATATTCTTCAGCAAAGCTGCCGGTTTTTTCGGAAGAATGAATGACGAACCTGTTTCCGCTTTTCCGTCGGTTCGCCTGTATCTTACCAGCTTGTGGGCATCGGAAGCCACAAAGGTAACATGTTCGGGTGTCATCTCCATGAGAATACCGTTCATCACCGGCCTGAGTTCATCATCGGCTGTGGCAAAAATGGTTTTACTGATCCCTGAAAGAAGCAGGTCGGGTGACAGGGTCAGCTCCGATTTCTGTTCTTTTTTGATCACCGGGATCTGTGGAAAATCCGATCCCTTCTGTCCCACGATGGTAAATTTTCCGTTCTCGGAACTGATCACCACCGAAAGGGTTGAAAGATTGATCTCAAAAGTCAACGGCAGTTCCGGGAATTCTTTCAGGGTATCGATCAGTATCTTCGCGGGAATTGCTATAGACCCGGTATCGGTGGCATTCTCCAGATTCATCACGGTAATCAGGGTCGATTCCAGGTCTGATGCAGTGATCTCAAGGGAATGATCCTGCAATGAGAAAAGGAAATTATCCAGAATGGGTAGGCTGTTCTTGGAACTGATCACCCGGCTTACGGCCTGCAAATGGCCCAAAAGATCTGTACTGGAAACGACGAACTTCATAGGTAATTATTTTTGTTTGAAGAATTTAAATTAAAGCGGAACACAAATTTATGGAAATCAATAATACGAAAATTTTGTCAATAGACCAACGCTAATCATTCGAGAAAATAATCCATCTTTTTTAGAACGGGATCGATATCCAGATACCTGATCAGAAAATATTCATCCTTCTCAGGCCAGTATCCGTACAAACGGTATGGATCGGGCATACAGGTTCCGTTGGATGATTTTACCGGAACAGGATAATATTCTGTTGTATGGTTGGTTCCGTCATTGGTTGCCACACAGAGACGGAATACGGGCAGGGTACCGGTTTTTTTCAGGGAATCAACCACCCACATTCCCTTCCTTTCCGCAAACGCTTCAAATCGGATATTCATAAAATACGACAGGTACCTGCCGGCCCGCCCGCGATTAAATGCATTCACCGTTTCGCCGGCGTTGTTCAGCAGGGTAAACCCTTCGTCCGGATGGTAGCCAAGCCGGAAGGAAGCGCCGGGCTCAGCAGGATAAGTCAGTTCAACGGTGCGAATATCGGTTGGGTTCATACTGAAAAGCGTGTGGCTGCGCCATGAGGTGGGACGGGTTGTTAGCAGATCATCCGGTTTAACATCCATACCGTAACTATCGGCCAGGAACCATTGGCTGCGACCTGCCCCTTTTACCAGGAAACGGGTTTCATCTGCTGAACCCGTTTGAATAAAAAAATCACGTATTTTTCGTTTCCCTTCGAATAACTTCAGTCGGAACGGGTGAAACGGTATGCTGTCAAACCATTCATTCCCGGGCCGGGAAACAGGCGCCTGGATATCCAGGCGCTGAAGCCAGTCCAGCAGCCTATTTATCCTTTCCATACCTGCTTCATGCCGTTGATTTACCACCCATATCCCCTCCTCCTGAAACGAAAGGATCAAAGTGTCATTCTGCCGCATCAGCACAATACGAGTGATCGATTCGGGGTCTTCCAGGGAAATTTTCCGGTAGGCCCGGTTCAGTGTGCTGAAAGGATCGGACAGGAAGACCCACACTGCTATCGCAGCAATAACAAAAACGAAAAAAACGGGAACAATCTTCTTTTTCATAGAAATCACCGGAAATTCCCCGGCCTTCCGTATTTTCTTTTCCTGATAATGTTCACCATCACACCGAACAAAACAACCAGCAGCACAGGGGCTGCCAGATTACCTGTTTTCCAGAAATCGCCCGATTCCATGATCCTGGCCCTGTCAAGGAGCAACAAGCGGCGTTCCCTTACCCTGAGCGGCATCAGGTCAGCATCGTCGGTCAGGTAGTTTACTGCATTCATCAGAAAATCTTTGTTCCCGAAAGTTTGCTGCATGTAACGGTCATACCCCAGGGGAAGGGGCTGCGGATCACTTCCCCGGCCCCTGACCTCATTCCTTATCAGATCACCGTCGGCAACCACGAGCATGGCTGTGGGCAGGCTTTGTTTTCTGAATGTTTTACCCGGAGACAGAGCATATTTCCCGGTCATCCGGTGGCTAAAAACCGACTGGAATTCCCCTTCCAGCAACAGGCTTACCGGCTGGAAAGACTGATTGTATTCTTCCTGCACCGGTTTTTCGTCGATCTGCCGGAGGCTGATAAACGAAGGAACGCGTACCAGCCTGGTATAAGGGGACGAAACCAGAAGGACGGTTTTCCTTACTGCCTGTGATGTGCCCACCGTATCGACGGTGCCGGGATATTCGGCTTTGATAAAATTCAGGTTCCTGGTTATCGGATGATCTTTCCTCGGAGCCAGCAGGGGATAGTACGGCCAGGGTGCAGGCACAAACCGGGGCTGCTCTCCTGCAGGAGCCGTGTTTACGGGAATCAGGGCACATTGCAGATCCTTGAATAAAACCGGGTTAACCCGTGCACCGTAGGTGAACAACATATCTTCCAGGTTGGTTTCATTCACCAGCGCCAGGGTGGTTTCGCCGGTGGACAGGCTGTCACGGTTCACTGTTACCGCATCGATCAGCCACAGCACTTTTCCCCCGTTCATAATGTACTGGTCGAGGATAAATTTCTCCTCTTCCGTGAATTTTCCGGTGGGCCGGGCTATAATGAGCACTGAGTATTCGTCCAGATTGGGCGACTGCGTATCGATAAACCCACGATATACTTCATAATACCGGGCCATTTCATCGGTAATATCCAGCACATCCAGGTAACCCAGTTCACCATGCCCTTCCACAAAGGCAATTTTTTTCACGGTGTCTGCCGACAGGGAAGATATGGCATGCACCAGTTCGTATTCCAGAGACTGTAACGACTGGTTCAGGTTTTCTTCGGAAGAAAGTGAAGGATTATTCGACAGCAGGTTCACGGCTGTATTTTTACTTCCATAATGGATGATCACCCCGGGAAAGACCCTGCGGGTGTCGGTGCCTCCCTCCTGCTTGCTTTCTACCACATCCACCGGCTTCAATCCTTTTTCCATCAAACTGTTATGAAATTCCTGCCGCAACCGTGCATCTTCCTCTTCTGAGGGATTGACAAAATCATATGCCAGACGGGGGCCGGCTACCACCCTCATCTCATCCAGCATTTCCTTGATGCTCCGACGCATCCTCTTCAGGCCGATGGGCATATCCCCTTCCAGATACACCCGGACAAATATCTGTTTATCAATTTTTTTCAATAAGATGCGGGTAGGTTCTGAAAGGGTATACCGTTTATCTGCCGTAAGATCCAGACGAAAATATACGAACGAGGAAAGGTAACCCAGCAATAAAATGGCCACCAGAGTCATTAACAGCTGCGATAAGCTTTTTCTAGCCTTGTTGTTTTTCCATGTTCTTTTCATGGTCACCATGTTCTGCTTTCAAGTACAGTCCTTGTAAAGAGCAGGAAAACCATATCCCAGCCCAGGAAATAAAAGATATCCCGTGAATCGATCACCCCCCGGCTCAGTGAC
>DSCJ01000031.1 GCA_011049175.1 Bacteroidota bacterium
GTAGCTGTTGACGCTCCTCTTCACTGAGTTTTTCAATAGCCTGTTTAATTTCTGACAATTCTATAACAGCATTTTTTTCAAATATACAAATAATTGCTGATTATGTCATAACAAAGCCAGATAACTACGTAGATGCCATTGCGTAAACATTTGTCAAATAATATGATGTAATTACGCTTTGTCAAGTAATAAAATTGCCTGCACAGGTACAATTAAAAATTACAAAACCATTCATTTTTCCCTGATCACCACAATATACACCGGGAAATGGTCGCTGTATCCGCCCTGCCAGGTATTTCCCACATAGGTGCGGTAGGGATAGCCTCTGTACTGCCCGTCCTGCTGGGTAAGAAATTCTTTATTGAACACCCTGGCAGAATAGAAAGTAAAAGTGGAATAATCTTCCCCCAGCAAACCCTGGCTGATAATGATCTGGTCGAACAGGTTCCAGGCGTCCCGGTATGCCAGGGATCCCACCCCCATGCGGAACAGGGGGAACATGCAGTTGTACAGTTCCCCTTCCCTGAGCCGGTTTTTGTTTTTCCCCGCCCTGAGGATTTTTCGTACACTCTGGTTTACCGGATCATCGTTCAGATCGCCCAAAACTACGATTTTGGCATGGGCATTTTCTTCCAGAATACTGTCTGCCAGTGAACGGGTGAGCTCGGCGGCAGCAATTCTTCGTGGCCGGCTGGCTTTTTCTCCCCCTCTGCGCGAGGGCCAGTGGTTCACAATGAAATGCATCGGCTCCCCATGGAACAGACCGGAAACCAGTAACTGGTCGCGGGTATAGATTCTTTCTCCTTTCTCGTCAAACAGGGGCAATTCGGCGCTCAGGGAATGGGTCACGGTAAAATACCGGGGCTGGTAAAGTAATCCCACATCCACCCCTCTCAAATCGGGTGAATCATAATGAACAATATGGTAATTGGCATCCTTCAGGAGGGGATGAGCCACCAGGTCTTCCAGCACCGACCGGTTTTCAATTTCCGATACTCCCAGAATAGCTGGTCCGCCGGGAATGCCTTCATCGGCTCCGATCTGTGAGATGACCCGGGCCAGTTTGCTGATCTTATCCCGGTATTTTCGGGAGTTCCATTCATTGGGCCCGTCAGGGGTGTATTCCTCGTCGTTCACCCCTTCGGTGTTGAGGGTGTCGAACAGGTTTTCCAGGTTGTAAAAGGCGATGATCCCGGCCTCAAATTCTTTCTGGGCGGGCAGAAGGACTGTCACGGAACACAGCCATAGTAACAGGGTCAGTTTTTTCATATGCAGTCATCCGGGGTAAACAACAAAATTACATCTAAAAGCGAGATGGCCCAATTCCATCTCAATTTTCTGCTGAAAAGGCGTATCTTTACAGTCTTTACTTTAATCGACACTGTATGAACAAACAAGCTGCAGTTTTCCTGCTCTTGCTGCTTTTCCCCGCCATTTTAATGGCGCAGGAAGGCAAAATCAGGGGAACGGTAACTGAAACGGATGCTTCGGTTAAACTGCCGGGCGTAAGCATTACCGGTCCCGACCATAATCTGCTTACGGTGACCGATGCGGAGGGGAATTTTGAGATCGACGTTCCTGCCGGGGAGATCATACTGCATTTCCGTCTGGATGGATACCGGGAACATACCCTGCATGTGCGGGTGCCTGAAAACGAAACCACCTCGCTGGGAACCATTCCCCTGATGGTGCAGGATGATTTCCGCACATCGCTGCCCACCCTCAGTATAACCGATACCGATGCGGAAAACGGTCTGGAATCGCAAACCATCCAGGGCCTCCTGAGCTCTTCCGACGATATTTTCGAATCCACGGCTGCCTATACCTTCGGACCCGTAAGGTTTCAGATCAGGGGGTACGATTCCCGGTACACGGATGTATGGATCAATGGATTCATGGTCAACGATGTGGAATCGGGAGCACCCTACTGGTCGAACTGGGGCGGGCTGAACGATGTGATGCGGAATGCCGTGATCACCACGGGGCCCTGGCCTGACGGAAACAGCTTCGAGCCCGTGGGGGGAATGTCGCGGATCATTACCGATGCTTCGGCCTACCGGAAAGGGGTCAAAGCCGTGTATTCCCTTTCAAACAGGACATACCGCAACAGGCTGATGGTTACCTATTCCACCGGTCTGCTGGAAAACAACTGGGCCTTTACCGGTTCGTATTCCAGAAGATGGAGCCAGGAAGGGTATGCCGAAGGAACGTTTTACGATGCCCACAGCCTGTTTTTTGCTGCCGAGAAAAGGATCAGCGACCGGCATACCCTGAATTTCACGGTGCTCGATGCCATTTACAACCGTGGAGTTGACGGGGGGTCCACCCAGGAAGCCTATGACCTGGTTGGATCCAACTACTACAACCCCTACTGGGGGTACCAGAACGGGGGAAAAAGAAATTCCAGGGCCCGTTCATCGAATAAACCCCTGTTCACCCTGAATCACAAATGGGATGTAGATGAGAACACCCGCATCAGTACCACCGCCGGGTACTGGTTCGGGGAAAGTGGCTACACGGCCCTCAACTGGCACGATGCGGAAGATCCCCGCCCCGATTACTGGAGGAAACTTCCCAGTTTTTACGATGATCCGGCCGACCAGGAAAGGGTGGCTGAAACCTGGTCCGATCCCTCCGTTTCCCAGATCAACTGGCTGGCACTGTACCAGGCCAACTGGAACAACCTGGTGGCAGTGGAAGATGCTGACGGAATTCCCGGGAATACGGTCACCGGCTACCGCTCCAAATACATCGTGGAAGACCGCAGGAACGATATATCCCAGTTCCAGTTCCATACACAGGCATCGCATACCTCAGGTAAATGGACTTTCAACGGTGGGCTGTTTGCAGACATTTACCACGGAAAGAACTTCAATGTGGTGGAAGACCTGCTGGGAGGCGAATTTTGGGTAGATATCGACCAGTTTGCCGAAAGGGATTTTCCCGACGATCCCGATGCCATTCAGAATGATCTGAACCATCCCAACCGGATCGTCAGGGAAGGGGATATCTACAATCACAACTATTCAGCGCACCGGAACGAGTTTTCCCTATGGAGCCTGGCCCGTTATACCACCAACCGGCTTACCCTGTTCCTTGGAGGGAATATGACGGGTACCTCCCTGTGGAGAGACGGGCATACCCGGAAAGGTTTGTTTCCCGATAATTCATTCGGAAAATCTGAAGTGCTGAACTATGCCACCTTCGGGATTAAAACGGGAGCTGAATACAGGCTTACCGGAAGGCATATTTTCCGGATAAATGCCCTGTTCAGCAGTGAACCCCCCAACTTTAGGTCTGCTTTCCTGTCGCCCCGTACCCGGAACAGCGTGACACCCGGCCTGACCACCGAAAAAATCTATTCGGCCGATGTTTCCTACTATGCCCGTCTGCCCTTTATTACCGGAAGGCTTACAGCCTATTACACCCGGTTTGAAGACCTTACCGAGGTGGCCAGCTTTTACCATGATGAGCTCAGGTCCTTTGTAAACCATTCCATGACGGGGATCGACAGGGAACATTACGGAATAGAATACGGAGCGGAGTTCAAACTCTCGCCCTCTTTTTCCCTGAGCACCGTGGCAGCCCTGGGCCAGTACCTGTGGTTGAGCAATCCCTCCATTACCATCACTCAGGACAACAACAGCGAAGTGCTGCGCTCGGACGAGGTATGGGTGAAATATTTCCGATTGAATGGAACTCCGCAAACGGCGCTCGCGGCAGGACTGGAATACAGCTCATCGAACAACTGGTGGGTGGGGATTACCGGAAGCTACTATGACCACATATACATTGATTTCAACCCCGTGTCACGCGTGCAGGATGAAAACGGCTACTACCCTTACTGGCAGGTGATGGAGAAACAGCCCGCCGGTTACCTGCTCGATGCGTTTATTGGCAAAACATGGTACCTGGATAATCTCTATGTCAATCTCTCGTTCAATTTGAGCAACCTGACCAATAACACGGAATTCATTACTGGCGGCTTTGAACAGTACCGTTTCGATCCGGAAGATCCCGGCCAGTTTCCGCCCAAGTACTATTACTACTATGGATTCAATTATTTCCTCAATTTGAGCGTCAGGTTCTAAGATGTATCCGATATGAAAGAAAAAATGATGATCATGAAACGCATAGGATATATTACCGGGGTCTTTTTTGCCACGACTTGTTTCCTGACAGGTTGTGTGGATAAATTCGATGAGGAACCCCCGTTCACTCCCATTAAATACGGAACCATTGTCTCCATTGCACAGGTAAAGGAACTCTACAGCGGGGAACTTGCCAAACCCTGGTATGAGCGTTCTCCGGTACAGATCACCGAAGACTGGGCCATTACCGGGGTGGTCACCGGAAGCGACAAAGTGAACGGAAACCTGTACAAGGAAGGATACCTGGAGGATGCTTCGGGTGGAATATTGCTGAAGTTTCTCGCAACTGGTGGGTTTTATCTGGGCGATTCGGTGATATTGAATGTGAAAGATCTGTACCTGGGCGATTACGGGAATTTTATCCAGCTGGGGGATGTTCCCTATACCGATAACAGCGGGAATTACCGTGTCTCGGGTTTCAACAAGGACCGGCGAATGGTAAAGGTTTCCATCGGCCATCCCTTTCCGCCTGCACAGGCGGGTATCCAGCAGGTTAAAAACGATCAGTACCCGGGCCGCCTGGTACAGTTTCACGGGGTGCAGTTTGCTTCCTATGAACTGGGAAAAACCTGGGCTGAACCCCTGGCCGACCCGCCGGCCGCTGCCAACCGTTACCTTGAGGACTGTGACGGGAATACGATCATTGTACGGACCAGCGGGTATGCCACCTTTGCGGGCGACTTGCTTCCCGTGGGGAACGGTTCCGTTACAGGGATCGTTACGGTTTTCAATAACGACTACCAGCTCATTATCCGGGATTTTTCAGAAGTGCTTCTCAACGGGGAACGATGCATTCAGAATGCCCAGGAACTGGGTACGCCGGTGGAAACCCTGAGCGAAGATTTTGAAAGCATTGCCGATGATGAGGATATCCTGATCGATGGCTGGCAGAACCTGATGATTGCGGGGAACAGGATGTGGAGGAACAAGGTGTATTCGGGGAACAGCTATGCCCAGGCCACCGGATTCGGTTCCGGAATGGATTACCTGGAAATCTGGCTGATCACCCGTCCCGTGACCATTTCCACACAGAAAATCCTTTCATTCCAGACTGCCAAAGCCTACTGGGAGCATGAACCTGGGAACCATCCCCTGGAAGTGCTGGTATCCACCGATTATGACGGGACGAATTTTTATTCGGCTACCTGGGCCCCGGTATCGGCTACCCTGGCCACCTCATCCAGCCCCGACCATACCTTTATCAATTCCGGAAATATCAGCCTGCCGGTGGCTGCGGGACAGAATGCCGTCATAGCCTTTAAATATACAGGAAGCGGCACGGAATCTACCAGCTACCGGCTCGATAACATCAACATAACCACAGGAAAATAAAAGAAATGAACAGAAGATATTCAACAGGCTTGTTTGCCATGCTGTCAGGGATTATACTGACCATAGCGCCGGCCTGCGACCGCGAACCCGTTGTGCCTCCTATGCCCCGTGTGGAACCCATCAGCATTGCCGATCTTCGTGCAATGTATCAGGGTGAAGATGTTACCCTGGATACCGCTGTATACATTCAGGGCATTGTGACGCTTACACCCGAATTGAACAACATACCCGATTTCATTGCCTACCTGCAGGATGGTACGGGAGGGATTACCCTGACCATTTCGGGGAATAACACCCTTTCCGGCGGCTCGGAAGTGAAGGTGCTCTGCGAAGGCCTCACCCTGACCGGTTACAACGGCCTGCTTCAATTTGGGGAAGTGGACCTGGTAACGCAATCGGAGCTGATCGATTTGTCTGCAGGGATGCCTGAACCGGTGCAGGTGACCATTCCACAGGTGCTGGCAGGGGAACATGTGGCGGAATACGTCGAAATAACCGGTGTGCAGTTCAAAGAGGGAGGCTCTTTCAGCGGAAGCAAAACCCTTACCGATTGCACCTCCGAAGTGGCGGTTTACACCCGTAGTGAAGCCACCTTCGCAGAAAATGCCCTCCCGGCAGGAAACGGCACCTTCCGGGGTGTGGTTTCCGTATATAACACCCCTCAGCTCATTGTGGCGGATCCCGCCGTTCTGGATATGGCGGGAGAGCGGTGCGGGGGGACGGCCGGGGAATATTTGAATGAGGATTTCGAATCCGTTGAAAATTATGATGAAATCACGACTCTCGGTGGCTGGACCAATCCCCTGGAAGCAGGCGACCGCCTTTGGATTGCCAGGGAATTCAGCGGAAATACCTATGCTCAGGCTTCGGCATATAATTCAGGTCTGAGCGAGATGATCAGCTGGCTCATTACCCCGGTGGTGAACCTGAGTAGCTCCACGGCGCCGGTACTGACCTTCGAAACCGCTACCGGGTATCACAACGGAGCTACCCTTGAGGTTCTGATCTCGACCGACTATGATGGATCGGGCAGCCCGTGGAACTATACCTGGACCGGCCTGAATCCCACCCTGGCCAACGGACCTTCGGGAGGGTACAGCGATTTCATCTCTTCAGGCAACATTGACCTTTCGGCATACAAAGGCCCTGTGTACATTGCTTTTAAATATACCGGTGCCGATCCGTCGGCTACCACCACCTGGCAGATCGATAATATCCTGATTGCAGAAAGTTCGAAATGATTGGCCGGAGGGTTTATATGGCCCTTGTGATTGTCCTGGTGGCAGGGAACCTCCATTCCCAGCCTGAAGGATATTATACCCCTGCCGAAGGCCTTACGGGAACCGAACTGAAACAGGCCCTGCATGATCTGATCGACGATCATACCGTGGCCACCTATGCAGCGCTGTGGGATCATTTCTATTACACCGACCGGCGTTCCGACGGAACCATCTGGGATATGTATTCCGACAATCCGGAAGGCGAGCACCCCTATGTGTATGAATTCGGGACCGATCAGTGCGGGAATTATTCCGGGGAGGGCGAATGCTACAACCGGGAACATTCCTTCCCAAAAAGCTGGTTCGGAGGCGAGGTGGAGCCCATGTACACCGACCTTTTTCATATTTATCCCACCGACGGGTATGTGAATAACCGGAGGGGGAATTATCCTTACGGGGAAACAGAGAATCCTTCCTGGACCTCGCAGAACGGCAGCCGGCTGGGGGCTTCATCGCTCGACGGTTATACAGGCACCGTGTTCGAACCCGTGGATGCTTACAAGGGCGACCTGGCCCGGACGTATTTCTATATGGCGGTGAGGTACTATTCGGAAGACGAGTCCTGGCCCGGCAGCGATATGACTGCCGGAGCGGAACTTCTGCCCTGGGCGCTCGACATGTTGCTGGATTGGCACCAGAGCGATCCGGTAAGCGAAAAGGAAACTGCCCGGAATGAGGCGGTGTATGAGATACAGGGAAACCGCAACCCTTTCATCGACAGGCCCGAGTGGGCGGAGGCCGTATGGGATGTTTCTGGAGGGACAGGGCCGGCGACAAATGTTGCGGGGACTATTTTTCTGTATCCGAATCCTACGGAAGGTGAGGTCAGTTTTTCCATTCCTCTGCAGGAGGAACACACCGGAATGCTCAGAATATACCATCTTGCAGGCGGTTTGCTGCATGAAGAAACGGTGTATGACCGGAGTTCACACCGGCGCGATTTTTCCTTTCTGCCTCCCGGTATGTATCTGGTGGAGGTACACACCTCCTGTGGAACATTCCGGGCAAAGCTGATGGTAAAATAACCCCCTGACGCTGGCTTCGTTATGTAAGGCTTTATTCGGTGATCATTGATTACCCGTAACGCACATTCCCCAGCCAGTCGTCCCATCCCCGCCATCCTTCTTTTTTATAGGCAATATCCGGGTAGGCGTAAATGTTCCGTGGCTTCCTGGGGTGTGAAACCAGCAGCCCCTGGCAATACAGAAACCATTCTTCCCTGCTTTTCAGCTCCAGGGTATGGACAAAACGGCGGGTGTCGTAGAACGAACGGTATTCGATGTTTGTTCCCAGCCAGTCTTCCCAGCTTTCCCAGCCCGAGCCTTCATATTCCAGGTGGGGTTTGAGGGGTATCAGAAGTCCATAGGCCCTGGCTGTTTCCTGAATGTGCGATGCCTGCTCTATCCATTCCGCTTTGCTTTTCAGCCGGCAACTGCGCACGAATTCCCTGGCATGGTGGAACGGGGAGTAATCCTTTCTTTTTTCCGGGGGAACCAGCCAGTCGGTCCATCCCTTCCAGCCTGTATGCCTGTATGTCTTTTCAGGATCAGGGGGGACTCCTTCCGGCAGGCGGGGGCGGTTGCGGAACAGGCCCCTGGCAAAGGCCTCCCATTCTTCCTTGTATTCGAACCCCTGTTCCCTGGCTTTTTCCCTGGCCTCAGAAAATGGCAGGTAGGGATTGGCCGGCGATGCTTCCCAAAGATCGGGCCCGGATGGTCCGGTAGCGGGTTGGGGATCTGAACGGGCCGGTTTTTCCGGTTCATCCGCTACCCCAAGCCAGTCGTTCCATCCTTTCCACCCCAGGTGGCGGTAGGCTTCATCGGGTTTCAGGGGAAGGTTTCCCGGCAGCTCGCTGCCGTGCTCTTTTACATAGTCATTCCATTCTTCCCTGTTTTTTATGTTCAGCGAACGGGCATAAGCACGGGCCTCGCGAAAATCCATCCGGCGAGGCTTTTCTTCCTGGTCCCAAAGGGTGGGTTCTTTATTCATAGAAAGAGTTGGTTCCTTCAAAAATACACAGGAATCGGCACAAACGGGAAACAGAAAATGAAAAATATAACTTTCCGAACTCCTTTTTTTTCAGAAAAATCACCTGATGATCAGGAACAGCAAATTTTCTGATAATTAGTATATTTGATATCTGTACCGGAATGCGTAAAAAAGAAAGCACATATTTTCGGAACAAAGTGGTTCTGATCACCGGCTCCAGCCGCGGAATCGGAAAAACCCTGGCATGGCAGCTCGGAAAGACGGGCGCGCGGGTGGTGCTGAACGGCCGCTCCCCTGAGCGGCTGAAGAATCTGGAAGAAGAAATGCGGGGGGAACAGGTGGAGGTGAAAGGGGTATTGGCCGATGTGACCAATCCCGATGAATGTACGCGGATGATCCGGGAGGTAATCGACCATTTCGGAAGACTCGATATGCTGGTGAACATGGCCGGTTTGTCGATGAGGGGCGAAGCTGCCGATCTGCATCCCGACGTGTACCGGATGACCATGGAAACGAACTACCTGGGGTCGGTGTATCCTACCCTGGCGGCTCTTCCGCATATACGGGCGACCAGGGGAAGTATTCTGTTTATTTCCAGCGTATCGGCCCTGATGGGTTTTCCGCAGTTCTCCGCATATTGCGCCTCTAAAATGAGCCTGACGGCCCTGGCCGAATCATACCGGCTGGAAATGACCGGTACCGGGGTACATATCGGTATTATTTACGTGAGTTTTACGGAAAACGAGCGGGGGAAAACCGTTCTGGATGCCCGCTCCCGGCTGGTGCGGAAGGAGGAAGTATACAAAGGGAAAATGGACTATGTTCCCCGGGAGAAGGTAGCCCGGAGCATTATCAGACAGCTTTACCGCCGCCGCTACCGGGTGAACCCGTCTTTCTACGGGAAATTTCTTTCCTTCATGAAAAGGTTCTTCCCGCGCCTTTCGTTTGCCATTCTGCACATGGCCCGGAGGAAAGGGATTATCTGAAAAAAAGCGTTGTTACCGGGTTTTCCGGCCGGCTTTTTTCTGAACATCATGGCTGTTTCCATCCGATTGATTCTCATGGGAAAAGCCATGGACATACCCTGCTGTGCAACAAATCTTTTCGGCATTCGTCTATTAAAACAAGAAACTGAAAATAATCCCGAATCATGATCAGGAATTTTTTTATTACTGCCTTTCGGTTTTTTGTCCGTCACCGTTTGTTCACTTTTATCAATGTGCTTGGCCTGGCTGTGAGCATAGCCCTGTTTATTCTCATCAGCCTGTATGTGGGCACAGTGCTCCAAACAGACCGTTTCCATGAAAACGCCGACAGGATCTACCGGCTGGAACGGCCTCAGATACACAATATTCCGGGCCCTTTCGGACCGTTTATTCTGGAACATTTTCCGGAAGTGGAAAACTATGTGCGAATGTGTGAGGGAACGATTTCCAGCCGTCTGTTGGGATACGAACAAAAGCATATAAAACTGGAGCACCTCTGGCTGGCAGACCCGTCGTTTTTCGACATGTTCAGCTTCCCGCTGACGGCTTCCTCAGGCAGTGTGTTCGAGGCGCCCGACCGTATCGTGCTGTCGCGCTCCACAGCCGAAAAGCTGTTTGGCTCTGAAAATCCGGTAGGGAAACAGAGCATGGTGGATAACCGGTTTAGCCTCCAGGTAGACGGGGTGATGGAAGATCCCCCTGTCAATTCCAGTATCCGGGCCGATGCGGTGATCTCCATGCAGTACATCACCACCCTTTTCAATGACCCGCAATGGCTGGAAAGTTTCATAAGGTGGAACTACAATATGTTGCTGCAGCTGAAGCCGGGTACCGATCCGGAAGCCCTTGTGGAAAAAATCAACAGCGAGCTGTATGATTTTCTTTCACGGAATATGAATATACCGGAAGAAGATAAGCCGGAATTCATCCTGACCCCCCTGGATCAGATTTATTTCAATTCGTATGTCAGTTACGACGGCTTCCGGCACGGGAACAAAGCCCATGTATATGTGGCCATGGGGATTGCCCTGATCATTCTGTTGCTGGCGGTGGTGAATTTTGTCAATCTTTCCACGGCCCAATCAACGGAAAGGACCCTGGATATCGGGCTGAGAAAAACCCTGGGCGCTTCGGGCAGGCATCTGATGATGCAGCATCTGGCCGAAAGTGTGCTGATCACCTGCCTGTCCACCCTCCTGGCCCTGGCGCTGGTTAGTCTGACCCTGCCTTTTTTCTCCTCCCTGGTGCGGATGGATCTTTCCCTGTGGCCTGTCCGGCCGTGGGTGATGGTTGTGCTCGTTACCGGTCCGGTGCTGCTGGGAGTACTGGCCGGCCTGTACCCGGCTTTCTATCTGAGGAGTTTCCCTCCCCTGCGGATCATGTCTTCGGGTGAAACTCCGGGTTCCGGAGGGGCTCTGTTCCGGAAAGCGCTTATCATGGGGCAGTTTACCGCGGCCATTGCCCTGATCATTTTTACCCTTCATGTGGAAAAACAGGTGCGGTACATGAACAGCCGCGACCTGGGATTTTCCAGGGAGAATAAATTTGTTCTGGAAACATCGCCGGCATTGAAGGAAAGCAAGTCGGCCTTCCTGCACGAATTGTACAGCCACCCCGGAGTAGTGGCAGCCAGTTTTCACGGATACCCGGTGGGAAGGATCGATGAAAAATGGTCGATGAGAAACGGTGCAGTGGATGTCAGTTTTCGTGTACAATTGGCCGATTCGGCTTACCTCCGGGCCATGGGACTGACCCTGGTGGAAGGAAGGAATTTCAGGAACCATGAACCGGCCGATTCGGCCTATGAAGTGATATTGAACCGGAAAGCAGTGGAAATGTTTTCACTGGAAGAACCGTTGGAACTGGCTTTTACTTTCTTCAACAACAACCGTTTCCGGGTGGTGGGCGTAGTGGATGATTTTCACTTCGAATCGCTGCATAAACCGGTTGAACCCCTGATGATCATCAACCGGGCAGGGACCAGCTATGTCACCGTGCGCTGCCGTGATCATGCCGAAAACGAGGTCAGGGGGTTGTTGGAAGGCCTGTGGCAGAAATATTCTCCCGGTTATCCCATGATCTGTCAATCCATGGATATGCGACTTCGCAAGTTATACCGCGACGAGGGCCGGCTGAAGAACATTGCGTCGGGTTTTTCGGCTTTTTCCCTTTTTATTGCCTGCATCGGCATGTTCGGGCTTAGCCTGTTCCATATTGGTAAACGGATCCGGGAAGTGGGTATCCGCAAAACCCTGGGGGCTTCGTCGGCAGGCATTATCCGTTTGTTTACCTGGCAGTTCGGGAAGCTGGTAGCCTTATCAGCCCTGCTGGCTTTTCCCCTGTCATACTGGCTTATCTCCCGGTGGATGCAGAACTTCATCACACCGGCCGGCCAGTCGTGGGTACTGTATGCCGTGGCGGGAGGTATATCGGTAGTGGTGGCCCTGCTGACAGTGATGGTGCGTTCGTTCCGGGCTGCCGGCACCAATCCGGCGGAGGTGCTGAGGGATGAATAAAAATGCCTGCACTCCCTTTGGTCGCACGGCCTTTTCCCATTTCCCGTCCCAGCAAGCAAGCTTGCGGCCGGGAAATGAAAAAAGCCCGCCACAGTGTGGCAGGCTTTTCGTTTGTAGCTCCACCAGGATTATCCCGCCTGCGGCGGCATGGACCTGACAAATCCGCGTAACGAAACGAAAATCCTGTGCTCCCTTTGGTCGCACGGCCTTTTCCCATTTCCCGTCCCAGCAAGCAAGCTTGCGGCCGGGAAA
>DSCJ01000098.1 GCA_011049175.1 Bacteroidota bacterium
CGGCGGGCCCGCCGAAAAGGAGGAAGCAAAGCTGATACAAAGCCTTTGCCCCGGGGAAGTCGTCTGGAATACCTGCGGTGAATTCAATATCAACCGCTCAGCTTCCCTGGTCAGGCAATCTTCCGTGGTGATTACTCCCGATACCGGCCTGATGCATGTGGCAGCAGCTTTCCGGAAACCCGTTATTTCGGTATGGGGGAATACCGTACCGGAATTCGGAATGACTCCCTATATGCCCCATCCCGCATCAACCATTTTTGAGGTGAAAGGACTTTCCTGCCGTCCCTGCTCCAAAATCGGGTATGACCGTTGCCCGAAAAAACACTTTCACTGCATACAGAAACAACCGCTGAACGATATGGCCCGCCTGGCCGTCAGACTTTTTCAGAAATATCGTTATCAGCTATGACATTACCGGTTTTGAAACAATATTAAAAAGCCATATCATGATCAGGAATACCGATGAATTTAAAAAGGCCGCCCACCGTTTTGTTGACTGGATGGCGGAATACCTGGAAAATATCGAGGATTATCCCGTAAAATCGCAGGTTTTGCCTGGGGAAATATTCAACAGCCTCCCGGGAATGCCTCCTGAAAAAGGAGAACTGACCGATACCCTGCTGGCCGATTTCGAAAGGTTGATTGTGCCGGGGATCACCCATTGGCAAAGCCCTTCCTTTTTTGCTTATTTTCCGGCTAATTCCAGTTTCCCTTCCGTTCTGGCCGAGATGCTGACAGCTACGCTCGGAGCCCAGTGCATGCTTTGGGAAACATCGCCCGCAGCGGCTGAACTGGAAGAAAAAATGATGAACTGGCTAAGGAATATGCTGGGTTTGCCGGACAACCTTCACGGGGTGATCCAGGACAGCGCCTCTTCATCCACCCTGGCCGCCCTGCTGACGGCCCGGGAAAAATTCAGCGCCGGAAAGATCAATAGGGAAGGTTTCCGCGATTATTCCGGCCTCAGGGTATACGCTTCCACCGAAGCCCATTCATCGGTCGACAAGGCCGTAAAAATAGCAGGAATGGGCCATGAGAATATGGTCAAGATCCCCACCGACCATATTTTCAGAATGGACCCCGGGAAACTTGAGGAGGCAATCGATTACGATCTGAAAAGCGGGAAACTGCCTCTGGCTGTGGTTGCCACTCTGGGAACCACCGGCCCCACTTCCATTGATCCTCTGCCCGATATTGCCGAAATATGTGCCCGGCACAACCTGTGGTTGCATGTGGATGCAGCGATGGCCGGTACGGCCCTGCTTCTGCCAGAATACCGCTGGATGATCGAAGGCATGGAACAGGTTGACAGCTTTGTGTTCAATCCCCACAAATGGATGTTTACCAACTTCGACTGCTCGGCCTATTTTGTGAAAGACCGTGACGCCCTGGTCAAAACCTTCGAAATAACCCCGGAATATCTCAAAACCGATACCCGCGGAAGGGTGAACGATTATCGCGACTGGGGGATCCCGCTGGGGAGAAGATTCCGGGCCCTGAAGCTGTGGTTCGTGATCAGGAGCTACGGAGTGAAAGGCCTGCGGGAAACGGTTGAATCGCATATACAACTGGCCAGGGATATGGAAACACGTATCCTGAAGGACCCCTCTTTCGAATTGCTGGCCCCCGTCACCCTGAACACACTGTGTTTTCGACATGTTCCGGAAGGCGTGTCCGATGAGGAAACCCTGGACCGGCTGAATGAACAGTTGCTGAAGTTGGTTAATGCCACCGGTGAATGCTATATGACCCATACCCGGCTGAACGGGAAATATACCCTCAGGATGGTGATCGGCCAGACCCGCGTGCAGAAGAGGCATGTGATGAAAGCATGGGATCTGATCAGGGAAACAGCCCCGAAACTGACCGGGTGAAGGAATAAACCGTGTCCGGATATACCGCCCCGTAAAACATGAATATCGATACTTCCCGTATTCCTTCCCTTCTGGAAGAAACATTTGACCGTCATGCCGATCCGGAAAAAGCGGTGATGATGAAGAAGTATATGAAGAACAAATTCCCTTTCTTTGGGATCCAGTCTCTCTTACGAAGGGAACTGTTGCGGCCGTTGATCCGGAATATGCAGCCCTGCCGCCGGGAACTGATGGAAGTGGTGGATGAACTATGGTCGCGGGAAAACAGGGAATACCAGTATGCTGCCATGGAACTGGCCGACCGGTTCCGGCAACTTCTCGATGAACGGGATGTGTGTTTTCTGGAACGCCTCATCACCATCAGATCATGGTGGGATACGGTCGATTTTCTTGCCTCCCGCCTGACGGGCAGTTTTCTGCAACGTTTTCCCGACCTGGTCCACGGGGTGAATAAGCAATGGATGGAATCGGGAAACCTCTGGCTGCAGCGTACCTGTCTGCTGTTTCAACTCAGGTATAAAGAAAAAACCGACACAGGCCTGCTGTTTGCCAATATTGCGGCATGTGCCGCCTCCGGTGAATTTTTCCTGCAAAAGGCCATCGGCTGGGCTCTGAGGGAATATTCCAAGACCGACCCCGAAACGGTACGGCACTTTGTGGGCACACACAAACTTTCCCCCCTCAGTGAACGGGAAGCCTTGAAAATCATAAGGAAAACGAACCCATAATATTATGGTTTTCCGGGATAGCGAAATCAGGGGAATATTCGTTTATTTGAAAGGATATGTAACAGAACGGGATGAAAAAGATAGCGATACTTTTCTTCTCCATGAAGACCATGGCCGTACTGGTAGCGGTATTTGCGGTTTCCATTGCTGCCGCCACCTTCATTGAGAACGATTTCGGTACGGAAATAGCCCGTCAGAGGGTATACAATGCCCGCTGGTTCGAATGGCTGCTGATTCTGATAGCCATAAACCTGTTGGGAAATGTGGTGACAAGAAAACTATACCGCCCGGCCAAATGGCCCGTGGGAATATTTCACCTGGCTTTTGTGGTGATCATTGCGGGCGCCGCCCTGACACGCTACCTGGGATACGAGGGTTTGATGCATATCAGGGAAGGCGAAAGCAGCCGGATGCTTCTGGGCGGCGGAAGGGCTTTTCAGGTGTGGGTTGATAACGGCGAAAAGCCCGGCCTCACGGTGGACCTGTCATACCGAAACCTGCAACGTACCGGTTTTACGGAAAGTCTGTGTCTGAACGGAAACGAAATCCGGTTCCGGAAAACAGGATTTATTCCCAGGGCGGTGCAAACCGTTACGGAACAGCCTGATGGTGATACGGTACTGGCCATGGTCCTGCTGTCGGATTACTCCCGCAAAACGGTTTATATTGAAAATCATACGGCTTTTCATGGGGCCGGCGTGTCGTTTTCTTTCAATAAGGAAGACTTTTCTTCCCTGGTGAACATCAGGCAGCGGAACGGAAACCTGTACCTGGTTTCCGATAGTGTGTTGCGTGTCAGGGATATGACTTCTCCGGCCGATTCTCTTCTCAACCCACAGGAATGGCATCCTTTCCGCCAGCGGAAGATATACCGCCTTGGAGAGGAGCGCTTTGTTCTTCAGCAATTGCATCCGTCTGCTGCAGTACAGTGGATTACTGCCCCACATGCCGCTTCAGATGATTCTCCTGCCGATGTATTGCAGGTTGAAATCGTTTATGAGAACGGAGTGAAACGGGCAGAGATGCCCTATGATGCTGAATTTTCCGGCGGGGGCACAGTGGTGAATGCAGGTGAAAACGAACTGATCCTTACTTTTGCTCCTCCCGTTTATCTCCTCCCATTTTCCGTGTATCTGCACGATTTCATTCTCGAAAGGTACCCCGGCTCAGACAGTCCCGCTTCCTATGCCAGCTGGGTTACCCTGACCGATCAGGCACGGGATGTAAAGAAGGATTACCGGATATATATGAACAACATATTGAAATACAGGGGATACCGGTTTTACCAGTCGTCTTATGACCCCGATGAGAAAGGAACAGTGCTTTCTGTGAATCACGACAGGCCGGGGACGGTGGTAACCTATGCCGGGTATTTTCTTCTGGTGGCAGGCATGCTGATTACCCTTGTGCATCCCCGTTCCCGTTTCCGCACCCTTTTACGCAAAATGGGAAATAAAACCGGCATGATCCTGGCCGGCTTCCTGGTCATTTCATCGGCACAGGGTTTTGCCCAGGAGAGAAACGGGTTCCTGCTTCCTGAAAAGGAACAGACAAAATCCTTCGGCCGGGCGCTGGTACAGTCCGGTCAGGGGCGCATCAGGCCCGTGCATTCCCTGGCGGCCGATATGGTGCATAAGGTGACACGTAAAGACCGGTTCAACGGATGGCACCCCATGCAGATCTTTCTTGGCATGCATCTCGATCCCTATGGCTGGCAGTCGGTTAAAATGATCCGCATCCCGGGTACCGAAGTTGCCCGGTTTCTCGGAACAGAAGGAACCTATGCTTCGTTTACCGATTTTTTCGATCTGGGGGAAGATCCTCCCCGGTACCGGCTTACCGGGCCGGTAAACCGGGCCTATGCAAAAAGTCTGGCGGAAAGGACCCGGTTCGACAAAGACATTTTGCAGGTAGATGAAAGAGTAAACGTGGTGTACATGACATTTTCCGGGCAATTCCTGCGAATGTTCCCGCGGGAGAACGATCCGGATCATACCTGGTACGCCCCGCACCAGGCCGGATTGTTTGAGAGCAGGGAGGATTCCGTTTTTGTGGCCAGCCTGGCCGAAACGTATTTCGAAGCCTTCCGGGAGGGAATGCAAACGGGCAATTATTCCGGGGCCGATGAATTGTTGCATTACCTGAGAGTATACCAGCAGGAAAAATCAACCCTGGAAATTCCAGGCCCTTTCAGGGTTCGCCTGGAAATTCTGTATCACGAATGGAACGTGTTCAAAAGGCTGTTTCGGGTTTATGGAATTACCGGCCTGCTGTTTATGCTGCTGCTTCTGGTACAGGTGGTGATCCCCCGTTTACAGGTTAACGGTATCGTCAGGTCGGTGAAGGTTTTCCTGCTGGTGTGTTTTGCTTTCCACACGGTGGGACTTGCCGCCCGGTGGGTAATTGCCGGTCATGCTCCCTGGAGCAACGGATATGAATCGATGATCTATGTTTCCTGGGCTACCATGCTGGCGGGTTTCCTGTTTTCCAGGCGTACGGCAGTAGCTCTGGCGGCTGCTTCTGTGCTGGCCGCCCTCACCCTGTTTGTGGCACATTTGAGCTGGATGAACCCAGAGATCACCCGTCTGGTACCGGTGCTGCAGTCGTACTGGCTCACCCTTCATGTTTCGGTAATTACTGCCAGTTATGGATTTTTCGGGCTCTCGGCCATTCTGGGACTGGTGAATATCCTCCTTTTTTCCCTGAAAAATACCGGGAACCAGGAAAGAATAGATACCCATATTCGCGAACTGACAAGGGTTTCCGAACTGAGCCTTCTGCCCGGCCTGTTCCTGCTTACCACCGGTACCGTGCTGGGAGCTGTGTGGGCCAACGAATCATGGGGGCGTTACTGGGGGTGGGATCCCAAAGAAACCTGGTCGCTGGTAACCATTCTGGTATACACGCTGATTGTGCATATGCGTTTGATCCCTGGCATGATGAATGTGTACCGCTTTAACCTGGCCGCCCTTACCGGATTCAGTTCGGTATTGATGACTTATTTCGGTGTCAATTACTATCTTTCAGGGCTGCATTCCTATGCCGGGGGTGATCCTGTACCGGTCCCGGGGTTTCTTTATTTTGCGGTTGGGGGATTCGTTTTGCTGGCCCTGCTGGCCTGGTGGAAACAGAAACGCTTCCAGGCTGAGTCTACCGGCGATTGATGGAGAACCCGTAAATATCTACGGAGAAAATGGACTCGACCACCTGCTTGTTTAAAAGGGGAAGCCAGGCAAACCGGGCTCCTGCCTGAATGGCCCAGGGAATTCTCAGTACATGGAAATCAAATATCAGTGAACCGCCGAAAGAGTACAGGGGTTCTCTGATCTCTACGTAGGAGGAAATTTCTTCGTCCCATTGCCGGTAACGGTTACGGGCCGCATCGCCGAAAAACCCCCCGCTCAACCGCTTGATATACAACACTCCGGGAATGCTCAGGTCGGGATACCACAGGGGAAAAACATAATCGGAACGAAAACTTTCCAGGGTCTCGCTGGAGGCGGGTTTATACCCTCTGGGGAATTCCTTTTCTGCCGTAAAGGCATACCGGTCCAGGTTCTGTGTTTGATAACTGCCTTCCAGCCGCAGTCCGTGATGACTGAAAAGCCCCGGAAAGAACAGGGCGGTCTTCAGCTTGAAGGATGGATTGAACGATTCTGCTTTTCCGGGTACCGAAAGATGGATAAGATCCAGAATTCCCCCCCATTTCGGATACAGGTCCCTGCGTGAGGTTTTGTGCAGAAAATAATAATACAAACGGGCCCGGGACGACAGGAGGTTCTGTTCGAAAAGGCGGCTGCTCAGGTTGAAATAGATATCGTTGTAGGCTGTCAGTTGAAGCGAGGGGACCAGGGCGCTGTAGAAACGGTCCCGGGTCAGATTCAGGGGAAGGGAGATATTGGCCGTGAATGTGCGGGCCGGAGCCGATATATACTCACTATAATCAACACTTTGCGGCTTCAGAAGGTTGATGTCCCCTCCCTGCCGGTATTCGAGCCGGATAACCGGTAACAGGCCGCGGTAGGTAATTCCGGTGTGGAAGTGGTGGTCCCCGTCACGGTAGGCATATCCCAGGGTGGTGAGTGCTGTGCTGAGCAGGTTCTGCGACAACAGGGTTGCCCCGGGGGCTATATCGGGTTCTTCCAGGGTAAAATTTTCCAGGTCGAAATAAAACGGCATCCAGCTGTGAAAACGGAAAAGGTTCCATCCTTTTCTGTAGGGTCCCGGTTCGTATTTCCCCGAGGGAAGATCCCCGGGCACCGGCTCGGGAACCGCTTCTTCAGCATCGGAAATAAACCCTCTGAAACGGTTTTCCACGCTGTCCAGTTCTTCCCATACGGACGGCTCCAGCGGGATTTTCACAATGCGGTGACCCTGCGAATGGTAATCAGAATAATATAACATTCCGGCCTTCGTATCGACGGCAGGATCGAATGCCCCAAAGCGGGAGGAGGTTACCCGGTAGATTTGCCGGGTAAGGGTATCCAGGGCATATATGTTGTCAATGCCCGAATACGACGAATGGTAGATGATATACTGCCGGTAGGAAGCAGCCAGAAGAATGTCATGGTAAGAAGGCGGGAGTACTTCTGTCCAGCGGCCCGAAGAGGTGCTCACACGCGAGATCCCTTTTCCCCGGTGATCGAGTGTGATGACCAGCATGTGCCGGTCGTTTTCCGTCCATTCGGGAAGCATCAGGAAACGGTTGCCCGGCGAGGGAATGCTGTCAATCCGTTCACCGGTGTGCGCATCCAGAATGACCAGAGCAACCCTGTTCTGCGGACTTACTTCCACCGCGGCTATCCTGCTTGTATCATGCGAAACAGCCGGGGCAAACAGCCGGGTGCGGGAAGTAAGCCGGCTGGTTTTACCGGTCTGCAGGTCGTATGTTTTAATTACCGAATACCTCTGGTTTTCCCAGCGGATATCCGGAATGTACTCTGCCCAGGCAACCAGGTTTTTTTTTGCCGAAAGCCTGACCGATGAGGTATGACCGGGTGTATGGATGATCTGTTCCTTTCCGTCGGTATCCATCAGGACGAACTGGTCTACCTGATCGATTCCTGATTTCTCGGCCAGGATCAGGTTGCCGGATACGGGTTGCGGGAAGCGGTAGCTGGTAAACCATTTTCCAGGGGGCGGTGACACCGTTTCAAAGGATGTATAGGTTTCCTGGCGGTACTGTTCTATCCATCTTTTTTCCAGTTCATTGAATGTGCTGTCAAAAAGTTTTCTTTTCGAGAGCCCCTCCTTACGGAGGGTGAAATGCACCGGATTGAGAAGAAAGGGATATTTTCCCGTATTTTCAACGGCCTTCTGCCACAGGGTGTCTCCGTATTGCCACCGGGCAAAGGCCACCATCTGATATCCGTATTCATAATAATCGGGGACATTTGTTTTGTAGGAACCGAGCAGCACTTCGTCGAACCGGTAAAACTTGTTTTCCTCCAGGGCCCTGGCCCTCAGGGTCATTTCAAAGGACGGAAGCCGTCCTCTGCCGCTGGGCGAAAGCCGGGTTTCTGCATATACGGCGTCCCCTTCCAGAAACCAGTCTCCCAGCATGCTGGTCACCGCCCCGGGTACTTGCTCACCCCCCAGGTAGGACAGCACCCGCGTGAATCCCCGGTTCAGTTTGTCTACCTGCACTACATGGCGGTATTCATGCAGTGCCAGTTGCTGAAGCCACTCGTGCGGATAGATGTTCTGCGGCGGGGTGGTGAACATCTCAATCCGCCGGGGAGCCCAGGCCACAAAACCGTTCGATTCGGCTGTGTGATTGTGCAGTATCACCGGGATTTTGCCCGGATCATGGTCCAGCGGGCGGGATACGTTTTCCCGGTAATATTCCAGAATATCTGCCACCCTGAACGCATTCTTCCTGAATCCGGCCGGATAGATCAGGCGGAAATGGTCTGTGCTGAACTGTTCCCAGCGAAGGGTGGCCGGGTCTTCTCCCGTTGTGAAATACTGGCCAGAAAGGGGGGCAGGAGTTTTTGCTATCAGAACCAGAAACAGCAGAAAATATCCCCGTCCTGTTCCCTGTTTATTCCGGCGGGGTATCAGGCGATGCAGTATGAACGGAAGGAAGCGGTTCATGATGTCCTGTTTGGGCTTTCCGTTACGGGTCCTGAAAAAAGGCTAAAATAGCCAAAAATTGCTGCCGGGATGGATAAAAAGCATTATTTTTGTCAACATATCCGAATGACATGATCATGGAAAAAATGTACAGAAAGGTTAACCTGTTGACTGGGTGGGCCGTTTTCCTCTTAGCGGCGGTGGTATACCTGGTTACTCTTGAACCCACGGTAAGTTTCTGGGACTGCGGAGAATTCATTGCGGCCGGATACAAACTGGAAGTGGGCCATCCCCCCGGAGCGCCGGTTTTTATGCTGCTGGCGCGTTTTTTCTCCCTGTTTGCCGGCGGGGATGTTTCGAAAGTAGCCTGGATGGTCAATGCCATGTCGGGGCTGGCCAGCGCTTTTACCATCCTGTTTCTTTTCTGGACGATCACCCATCTGGGAAGAAAAATGCTGGGCCGTAATGCGGTATTGTCTGCCGGAAATATCATTGCCTTGATGGGAGCTGGAGCTACCGGAGCCCTGGCCTATACTTTTTCAGATACCTTCTGGTTTTCGGCTGTGGAGGGGGAAGTGTATGCCCTTTCTTCCCTGTTTACGGCGGTGGTTTTCTGGGCTATCATGAAGTGGGAGAATGTGGCCGACGAGCCCGGGGCCAACCGCTGGCTGATTTTTATCGCCTTTCTCATGGGTCTCTCCGTCGGGGTGCATTTGCTGAACCTGCTGGCCATTCCTGCCATCGTATTTGTTTATTACTTTAAAAAATACCCGGTTACCCGGAAAGGGATATTTAATGCCGCCATGGTTTCCATTGTTCTGCTGGGGGTGATCCTTTACCTCATCATATCCGGTTTTGTTCAGGTGGCATCCTGGTTCGAACTGTTTTTTGTGAATGTAGTGAGCCTTCCCTATATGTCGGGAATGATCATCTACGTGTTGCTGGTGTTTGCCCTACTGGCTTATCTGCTGTATTACACGGTGAAAAAGAAAATGGTTGTGGTCAATACCGTTGTCCTGGGTTTAACGGTTATTCTCATCGGTTACCTGGGATATGCGGTTATTCCCATCCGGTCGCTGGCCGATCCGCCCATGGATGAGAACAATCCCGACGACCCCTTCTCCCTGAAGTATTATCTGAATCGCGAACAATACGGCGAAAGGCCCCTGGTATACGGACAGTATTACAGTGCGCCGGTGATTGATATCAAAGACAAATCGCCCTGGTATGTCCAGAGGGACGGGAAGTATGTGGTCACGCATTATACTTCGGATTATGTGTTTGACCACAGGTTCGAAACCCTGTTTCCCAGGATGTGGAGCAACCGGTCCGAACACATACGGGCTTACGAGGAATGGGGCCGTGTGAAAGGAAGAAAGATCCGGGTGAATACCCGGGGAGGGGAGGCGGAAACCCGGGTGAAACCCACCTTCGGGGAAAATCTGCGCTTTTTCTTTTCCTACCAGCTGGGCCATATGTATTTCCGCTATTTTATGTGGAATTTCTCCGGAAGGCAAAACGATATTCAGGGACACGGCGATATTCTGAAGGGAAACTGGATCTCCGGCATTTCATTTCTGGATGAAGCCCGGCTGGGGCCCCAAAAAAACCTGCCGGGAAGGTATGATGGCAACGCGGCCAGCAATAAGTACTATATGTTGCCGCTGTTGCTGGGACTGGCGGGCCTGTTCCTTCAGTACAGGTACCGGAGCCATGATTTCTGGGTGGTGATGTTGTTGTTTGTCCTTACCGGGATAGCCATTGTGGTATACCTGAACCAGTATCCCTATCAGCCCCGGGAGCGTGATTATGCTTATGCAGGTTCATTTTATGCTTTCTCTGTATGGATCGGCCTGGGAGTTGCCGGTTTGTTCAGGATCCTGGCAGAGAAGATCCCGCGGGTACCTGCTGCGGTTACCCTGACACTGGTTTCCCTGGCCCTGGTTCCGGGAATCATGGCGGCGGAGAACTGGGACGATCACGACAGGTCGGGAAGATATACAGCCCGGGACGTGGCCTTCAACTACCTGAACACCTGTGAGGAAAAGGCTATTTTATTCACCAACGGCGACAATGACACCTTTCCCCTTTGGTATGCCCAGGAAGTGGAAGGGATACGTACCGACGTGCGGGTGGTGAACATGATGCTGTTCATGACCGACTGGTATGTGGATCAGATGAAACGCAAAGCCTATGATTCCCCCCCTGTGAAATTTACCCTGAAGGAGGAAAAATATCAGGAGGGGACCAATACGCAGATCCTGGTACGTGAACTGTTCAAACGGCCCCTGGAAATGCGGGAGGTGCTCGACTGGATCAACAGCAATGATCCGCGGACCAAGCTTCAGACACAGGACGGTGAAATGATTGATTATATTCCTACCCGTACCGTACGGATTCCGGTAGACAGCGCCCGGGTCGTGGGAAACGGAACCGTTCCTCCCGAACTGGCTTCTCAGATCGAACCTTACCTGGAAATACAACTGAAAGGCAATTACCTGTTAAAAAACCAGCTGATGATGCTCGACCTGCTGTCGTCCAACCAGTGGGAACGTCCCGTGTATTATGTGACGGGAGGACATGAAGATGCTATGGGACTTGAACCGTATTTTCAGCTGGAGGGCTTTGCCTACAGGCTGGTTCCGGTAAAAACCCCGACCGAGGAAAACTCTCCCGATTTTGGCAGGATCCATACGGAAAAATTGTACAAAAACCTGATGGAAGACTTTCAATGGGGCAATATGAACGATCCGGACGTATACCTCGACTATACCAATCTCCATACATTCTCCGTGATCAGGCTACGTAAAAATTTTGTGAGACTGGCCAGTTCCCTTACGGAACAGGGAGATTCCGAAAGGGCGGAAAAAGTGCTTGACCGGGTGATGGAGCTGATGCCCCATGAAAAGGTCCCGTATGATCATTTTGTACTGGATATTATCAGGGCTTACTACAATTGCGGAGCCGATGAAAAGGCGGCGGAATTGCTCGATGAAATGGCCGGATTACAGACAGGCGACCTGGATTATTTCCTGGGGCTGGATACTTCCCTGATGATCCTGATGGATTATGAAATCCGGGTGGCACTGCAATCCCTTCAGGAATGCACCCTTGTTGCCCGGAGCCAGGGCGAGGATGAACGGGCAGAAAGGCTCAACGAACTTCTGAACGGGTACTATACGGCATATGCAGGTAAGACGGGCTTACGGTAATCCGGAATTATCTACGTAGATTGCTACGTAGATAACTACGTCCTCAAATTCGCAAGTCTCAGAAATTTCAATATTTTACCAGGAGAAAATGATAACCTTTTGCTGTTTTTATGAAAAATTATTGATTTCGCACATAAAAAATGATTATTTCATTAG
>DSCJ01000111.1 GCA_011049175.1 Bacteroidota bacterium
CATGCTTTTTTGCCCCCCAAAAAAGCATGTCGCTCCGTTTCGGGAACGGAGCGAAACAGTGGCCGGCGGGAGGAATAAATCCAGTTTCTACAAACAATCCACTCCTAACCGGCCCGATAAACCGGCTTATTTTTCTCTACTAAAAACAGGCATCTTCGACGGAGCAATATTCCGGTATTTTCAAGTATTTCATCAAAAGGACCGGCCTCTGAGGGTTTTATGAGAAAAACAAGGCGGGGGAAGAAGTGGGAAGGCCTGCGCAGCGATCCTGTCTGAGTCCCTGACAGGCAAAGCACTGTCAGGGACGAGTTTGGATCGCGGCAGGCTTTCCCCCGCCGTAGTATTTCCATAAAAGCATCAGCAGCCGAAGGGTTTTTTGCATGCTTTTTTGCCCCAAAAAAAAACATGTCGCTCCGTTTCGGGAACGGAGCGAAACAGCGGCCGGTGGGATGGATAAATCAGGTTTCTGCAAACACTCCACTACAGCATGGCCCGATGGATTGGCTGGTCCTTCCTGGATAAATGACCCAGTAAATCAGTTACTTAGGAACTTAGAGAGGAAGGGTGATGAAATGGAGTAATGGGTTGATGGAGAGGGGAGTGGGTGCTTTTGAAGGCCTTACTTTTATGCCGCATCACCTTTTTCTTTTCTTCTGCGAACTCCCGGCCCCATTTTCCGTTAACAAACATTAAGAAAACTTAACCTTTCCTTGACAATAAACGGACATTTTTCTCAGTTCCTTTGTAACAAACAGAATATTTTGTCGTCTTTATCATGAAAAGGGATTCAAAAAAAGCATCTATGTCGCCAGGAGTCTCCATGATAAGAGAGCAGGAAAAAAGGCTGGAAAAGCTCGAAAGGCAGAAAAGCAGGATTCAGGCCCATCTGCACTCAGAACGCGCCGACCGCAACAAACCGTGCTGCATGAAAACCCGTATCCGGCTGGAAATGATCAACCAATCCCTCAATGAAGCCTATTCACATCTGGCCCTGCTCCGCATCCGTCAGATGATGGGCTTCTGACAGTTTGCTTACCCTTTTGTAACCTGTCATTTCTTCATAGAACAAACGGCACCAGCGCTTTCCTGTCTGACGGATAATCTGCGAACTTCCTCCGGTACCACCGGTGATGATCCAGAGCCCGCGGCAACAGGTTCACCACGGTCCACACAAAGAACGAAAGAGCCGCCGGCGACCAGGTCATCAGGGCAAATCCGCCCCATTCAACGATTTCACCCAGGAAATTGGGGCAGGACACATACCGGTACATGCCTCCCCGGGGGATAATATATTCCCCGGGCTGCAGCACTTTCCGAAGCTTCAGCAAGCGGTTGTCAGCCCACCAGTTGAGCGACAATCCTCCGGCGAAAAGCGCAGCCCCCGCGAGAAATCTCACATCGAACAGCCAGCCGGGGAAGGCATAGGCGGCGGCGTTCCCCAGGTACCAGCCGTTCAGGAATCCGTTTACCAGGTTGAAAAAGAAGGCCATCAGCATCACCACGACCGGCATCTTCCGCCGGTGGTTCCTGATCCGGAACGGATACACAAAGCTCCGGTGGGTGTAATGCACCACCCAGGCCAGGAAAAATACCAGGTTCAGGGTGTTTTTCTGGCCGTTTCCGGTAAGGAAAACGAAAACAAAAACCAGCAGGGCAGGGGCCTCCATGATCACCCAGGCCGCCCGGTTGTTCATCACCGGTCCCCATTTCATGGTGGCATGCCGGCCATAGGGGGCCGTTACTTTCAGTAACAACGGAAAGAGCAGCACGGCAAAAAGGGCCCAGCAAACCACCAGCCGGGTGAACAGATAGATATCCATTATCTGGTTTCTTTAAAATGATGCATGAACCATTCCAGGGTATCGGCAACGGTCTGTTCCAGAGGCCGGGCTGCAAACCCCAGTTCTATTGCCGCCTTCTCCGTGCAGATATTCCGGTGGCCGGTTTCAATGGTCCGCAGGGCTTCGCGGGTATACAGCCCCTGCTCACCCCTTATTTTCGACCAGCTTCTGATCAGGGGTAACCCGGCCCGGGCTGTCCACAGGGGAACGCCACCCGGTACCCGTGTTCGGGGCTGTACTTTTTTTACCAGCTCTGCCAGTTCCCTTACCGAAGCCCACCGGCCTGCCAGCAGGTATCTTTCCCCGGTGCGACCGCAACGGCTAGCCTCCACAGCCGCCCGCACCACATCCCGCACATCCACGAAATCATATCCGCCGGGAACCAGAAGTGGCAATCGGTTGCGGGCTATCCTCCACAGAAAAGCTCCCATCAGCGAGGGTTTGTAATCGTGCGGACCGATGACCGAGGTGGGATTGAGTACCAGGGCATCCACACCCTCCGAAACCGCTTCCAGGACCAGCTGTTCAGCCCGGGCTTTGGTGCTGCTGTAAGGCATACGGTCGTTCAGGGCCAGGGGACGCGTTTCATCCAGGGGCAGGTCGCAGGGTTTTTGTTCCAGGGCATGTATGGAACTGAAGTGGATCAGCCGGGGACGGCCTGCCTCACGCACCACCCTGATGACATTCCGTGTCCCGTTGATATTTACAGCAGCCAGCTTTTTCCATGAGGCGCCGTTCACCGCAATGGTGGCCGCCAGGTGGAATACCGCATCGGTTCCCCTCACAAGCCGCCGCAGCGTGAAGAAATCGGAAAGGTCCCCGTACACTTTTTCACATTCCAGGCCTTCCAGCGCCCGGTGATCTTTCCTCACAAGAACCCGCAGCCGGTGTCCCTGCCCGTTCAGTTCCCGGCACAGGTTGTTGCCAATGTGTCCGGTGGACCCCGTTACGGCGATGTTCATATCCCGTGCATGATGATGAAAACGGCTGCAAAATAAGAAAATGTGAAAACATTGTGCCAAGCACCCTGGATTTTCAGGCGAATATCTTTCCGGTTCAGGTCAGGAAGTTCTGTTCTTTGCGGAATGTTGAACCTTTCGGGTGCCCGGTTGTTTCTGGTGTAAATGATGTTGCCATGAAATTGTCAGCCCTGATCATTCTGGTCATGGCCCTGTCAGGCCGGCAATCCATCCCGGCAGGGGGATCGTACCGGCACTTTATTAACGAAGAAATACAGCAGAATATGGATACAGCAACGTTTGGCGCCGGATGCTTTTGGTGCGTGGAAGCCGTTTTTCAGGAATTGAAAGGCGTGGAAAGGGTGGTTTCCGGTTATTCGGGAGGCGCTGTGAAAAATCCTTCTTACCGCGAAGTGACTACCGGCCGTACCGGCCATGCCGAAGTGGTACAGATCATCTATGATCCTTCGGTGATAGGGTATGACGAACTGCTTGAGGTGTTCTGGTCGGTGCATGACCCCACCACCCTGAACCGGCAGGGGGCCGATGTGGGCTCCCAGTACCGCTCGGTGGTTTTCTGGCATAATGAGGAACAGAGGGACCTGGCTGAACGGTACAGGGAAAAGCTTGACCGTTCGGGCGCTTTTTCGAAACCGATCGTAACCGAAATATCCCCGTACACGGAATTTTATCCTGCCGAAGAATATCACCAGGAATATTTCCTGAATAATCAGAACCAGCCGTATTGCCGGATCGTTATCCGCCCGAAGATGGAAAAGTTCAGGGAAGTTTTCAGTAACAAGCTCAGGCGGGCACCATCACGTTAGCTTCCCATATCAGGTAAGCATACAGTGCATAGCGTACGAAACGGGTCAGGGCCATGACCAGAAACCGGGGAAAGGAATACCTGGCCGACCCCACCAGCATGCAGATAGCGGAGAAGGGCAGGGGAGTCATGGAAGCCACAATGACCAGCATGGACCCGAATTTTTGCAGGTGTGCTTCATATTTCCTCAGCCGGTATCTTCTCACATATCTGAAGAAACGGGTGGTTTGAAGGGTGTATCCGATGGCATACCCGATTATTCCGGCAGCATAGGATATCATAGCGAAAATACCCACCCAGCCGGCATAGGCCGTGGGCGAACCGGCTCTCAGGCCCCACAGCATGAATATTTCCGGCGGAATGATCCCAAAGGCCACTTCCGACACCACGTATATGAGCAGAATCACCCCCGGCCGGTTGAGCACGGGCGCCAGAGGATCAAGACTGTGTTCCCCCAGATTCTTCTTTAAAAAGAAAAATACCAGCAGGAGAAAAAACAACCATCCCAGTCCTTTTCCCAGGTTTTTGAGAAGAAAAATACCTTTTTCACTGATTTTCATAAGCGAAAAGGGCGTTTAACCGATGCAAGCCTAAAAATACACAAAAGGCGGGAGTGCAGAAAATAATCCGGATGATTTGCATGGAGATGGAACGTAACCTTTCATTTGCCTTACGAATGTTTTATATTTATGGTTTATATGATCCGTACAATGTTTCATGATGAGGAGCAGTTTATGGTTTTTCTTCAGTTTCCTTCTGGTTATGCAGGCCCTTGCATCGGATAAGGGGCCTGAAAAATTCCTGCCTCCCGGGGCAGGCGACTGGAAACCGGTGGAGCCCGACCGGTATTATCAACCCGACAACCTGTTCGATTACATCAACGGAGGGGCTGAGCTGTATCTTTCGTATGGTTTCCGGGAAGTGCTCAGCCGGCGTTACGAATGTCCGGGCAAACCGTACATCCAGGTGGAAATTTTCGATATGATCGAGCCGGCCAACGCCTATGGTATCTATACCCAGACCCGGGAAAAGGAAGGGAGCGAATACGGGCAGGGATCGCAGGTGCTTCCGGGAGCCGTGCTGTTCTGGAAGGGGCCGTATTATATTTCCGTTATATCCGAATATGAGACTCCCGAATCGGAAGAAATGATCCGCTGGCTGGCGGCAACGATCGATCACCGCATTGCTGCCTCCGGTGAGATGCCGCCCGTGGTGCGCGCCCTGCCCCGCAACGGACTGGACGAAGGCAGCGTGGTGTATTTCAGGCATTATGTGTGGGCTAACCGGTATTATTACATAGCCGACGGCAATGTGTTCGGGATAGAAAACGATACTCACTGTTGCCTGGGCCGGTATGCAAGCCCTCAGGGAAGTTATTATGTTTTGTTGATGGATTTCCCTTCCGGGGAAAGAGTTAAGGCCGCCTGGCTCGGATACTGGGAGGAACGGGCCGGCGAAACTTCCCCCCTGACGGAACAGGAAGGCGGCCGCTGGCATGCAGGTCACCGTGTGGGAAGCATGATGGCCATGGTGTTTCGTGCACCCGACCGCGATACCGCATTGAAAACCTTAGCTGAAATATTTCCTTCTGAATAACCAAAATAAGGTAACATGACGGCAAAACCCATTTCCAGAAGAAAACTGCTGAAAGATTCGGCCAAAGCGGCGATAGCCGGCACCCTGTTCATGAACCTGCCCGCCACGCTGATGGCAGGCGGAAACAGCCGTTCGAAGGTGGTTCTGATCAGAGATCCCCGCGTGGTGAGAGAGAACGGTGATACCGACGGGGATATCATCAACCGGATGCTCGACGAGGCGGTGGTGGAACTTACGGGCAGGTCGTCGGTGCAGGATGCCTGGTCGGCCATTCTGCGTCCTGACGATGTACTGGGTATTAAAACCAATGTGTGGGCTCGCCTGCGAACCCCTGTGGAACTGGAACAGGGCATACGGCGGCATGCCATGGACATTGGGATCAGGGATGAGGATATCAGCATCCTCGACCGGGGAGTGATCAACGACCCGGTGTTCAAACGGGCTACCGCCCTGATCAATGTGCGGCCCATGCGTACCCATGCCTGGTCGGGGGTGGGAACGCTGATCAAGAACTACATCATGTTCACCGGAAGGCCTTCCGCTCTGCACCCCGATTCATGTGCCGATCTGGCTGAAACCTGGTTCTATCCCCAGGTGAAAGGGAAAACCCGGCTGAATATCCTGGTGATGCTGACCCCTCTGTTTCATGGTGTGGGACCTCATCATTTCAACCGGGAGTATACCTGGAATTACGGGGGATTGCTGGTGGGGTTCGATCCGGTGGCCGTTGATACCATCGGAGTGCGCATCATACAGGCCAAACGCAGGGAGTATTACGGCGAAGACCGTCCCATCAACCCTCCGCCCAAACACATCATGGTAGCCGATACAAAATTCGGCCTGGGTACGGCTGACCCCGCCAAAATCGAGCTGGTTAGGCTTGGGCATCAGGAAAATGCACTGATCTGAAATAAGTTTCTATGAACGGTAAAACGCGGGAGAAGGTGGTCAGGGTTTCTGCCCCTGCCACCGTGGGGAATATGGGCAGCGGCTTTGACGTGCTCGGGATGGCCATCGACGGGCCGGCTGATGTGATATCGGCCGGTTTCAAAGGTAAACCCGGCGTGTCAATTTACAACAATACATCCTGCGGGCTTCCGGTGAATCCGCTCCGGAATGCTGCGGCAAAAGGGGTGATGACCCTGCTCGGGAAGGTGGAGGCAGGAGTGCCGGGGCTGAAGATCGTGATTGAGAAAAAAATCCCGCCCGGCGGGGGAATGGGTTCCAGCGCTGCCAGTGCGGTGGCTTCGGTGGTGGCGGTGAACGAGCTGCTGGGAAAACCCTTTTCCAGGGAGGAACTGCTGCCTTTCTGCCTCGACGGGGAGGAGGCGGCCAGCCGCAGCCGGCATGCCGACAATGTGGCTCCCTGTTTGTTCGGGGGTATCTGCCTGACCGATCCCTCCGACCCCGGGCGGGTCATTTCCCTTCCTGTGCCGGGTTTTCTGCATGTTTGCCTGGTATATCCCGCCCTGAAGGTCAAAACGTCTGATGCACGGCGTATTCTGAAGAAACAGGTCCCGCTTGCGGATGCCGCCCGCCAGTGGAGCAGGGTGGCGACGCTGGTGGCCGGTTTGTATGCCGGCAATGCCGAATGGATTGGCCAGGGAGTGGAAGACCGGCTGATTGAACCCCAGCGGTCTCCTCTGATCAAAGGGTTCCTTCAGGTGAAGGAGGCAGCCCTCAGTGCCGGGGCGCTGAACAGCAGCATTTCCGGAGCAGGACCCTCGGTATTCGCTCTGTGCGATAACCGGCAAACGGCTGAAAAGGCCGGAAATGCCATGCAAAAAGCTTTTGAGAAACAGGGGGTACATAGTACGGTGGTTGTATCCCTTCCCAATACTACCGGCGCCCGTATTCTGGAAAGCTTATGATAGGATTTGTCAGTACAAGGGGAAACGACAGGGCTTCATTCCGTGAGGCTGTATTGTCGGGACTGGCATCCGACGGAGGGTTGTATGTGCCCGAACGCATTCCGGTATGGAAAAAAGGCGACCTGAAGCCTTTCCAGAGTCGTCCCTATCACGAGCTGGCCCATTTCATTCTGCAACCATACATGAAAGGCCATATCGGCGAATCGGATAGCCTGTCGATCTGCCGCGATGCCTTTGATTTTCCGGTACCGCTGGTGCATCTGTACGATAACCTGTTTGCCCTCGAGCTGTTTCACGGGCCATCCCTGGCATTCAAGGATTTCGGCGCCCGTTTTCTGGCAAGGGTCATGGGTCATTTTTCCAGGAAAGAAGGAATGGAAACCCTGGTGCTGGTGGCCACGTCGGGGGATACCGGCAGCGCTGTGGCGCAGGGATTCTACCGTGTGCCGGGTATACGCGTTGCGGTATGTTACCCTTCCGGGAAGGTCAGCCCCCTGCAGGAAAAGCAGTTTGCCACCCTGGGCGGGAATATCCTGGCCCTGGAGGTGAACGGCACCTTCGATGATTGCCAGAGGCTGGTGAAGGAGGCGATGGTTTATCCCGGTCTGATGGAAAAATTCCGGGTGACCACCGCCAATTCTATCAACGTGGGCCGGCTGCTTCCCCAGATGGTTTACTACCTGTATGCCTGGCTGAACATGCCGTCGCAGGAAAAGGGACTGGTGGTTTCGGTCCCCTCGGGGAATTTCGGGAACCTTACCGCGGGGCTCATGGCCATGCGTTCGGGAATGCCGGCGGAGCGGTTCGTGGCTTCCACCAATGTGAACCGGATTTTCCCCGAATACCTGGAGACCGGTGAATACCGACCCCGTGCTTCCGTATCCACCCTGGCCAATGCCATGGATGTGGGGCATCCCAGCAATGTGGAGCGGATCATGTCGCTTTTCTCCTGGAACCATGAGGGGATCAGCGCCCGCATACACGGTTTTTCCCTGAATTCCGACCGGGAGATCCTCGGTGCGATGGAGCAGTTATACAGGAAATGCGGTTACGTGGCCGACCCACACGGCGCCATTGGTTGGGCCGGGCTCAGGCCCTGGCTGGAACTGAATGTCAATTTGCAGGGTTTCTTCCTGGAAACGGCCCATCCCGGAAAGTTTTTCAACGATGTGGCGCGTGTGGTGCCGGAGCTAAAAATGCCGCATGTTCTGCAGGAAAGCATGCAAAAAGAACTTCTTTCGGTGAAGGTGGAGGCCCGCCTCCCGGAGGTGGTGGAGTCTATTTTATCTTTTCAGCCCGGGCGGGAATAGGTGTTCCTGATGGTATCGGGAGTCAGTCGCCCAGACAGGTGCCTACCAGCCGGGCGCTGCGGATCCACGGATGGTCGGAGGGAACCATTTTGCGTTTGCCTACCACCTCTTCCAGGGGCACGGGAACCGTTTCATTATCCCTGGCCGCTACCATTACCCCGAATTTCCCCTGTTTGATATAATCGGCACAGGCAGTTCCCAGGCGGGTGGCCAGCAGCCGGTCGGCAGCCGATGGGGTGCCGCCCCGCTGGAGATGCCCCAGAATGGTGACCCTCGATTCGAGCTTGGTCATTTCCTCCAGTTGTTTCGCCAGTTCCAGGGTTTTTCCCGTACTGTTTTTGTCGATCTCTTTCATTTCCTGCCTGAGCTTTTCTCTCTCTTCCTTATCATCGGTTTTTTCCGCCTTCTTCTTCAGTTCGGTGATCCGGTCCATAGCCTCCCTGGATATAGCTCCTTCGGCAACGGCCACAATGCTGAACGGGCTTCCTTTCCGGCTGCGGTCGAGAATCGATTCGGCCACGATATTCACGTCGTAGGGGATCTCCGGGATCAGGATAACGTCGGCCCCGCCGGCCACGCCCGCTCCCAGAGCCAGCCAGCCGGCCCGGTGACCCATGATCTCCACCACGATGATGCGGTGATGGCTGTGGGCGGTGCTGTGCAGCCGGTCAATCGCGTCCACGGCAATCCCCAGGGCCGTATCGAATCCGAACGTAATTTCAGTACCGGCCACATCATTATCGATGGTTTTGGGCAGGGTAATGACATTGAGCCCGTGTTTGGCCAGGTGCCAGGCATTTTTCATGGTGCCGCCCCCGCCCAGGCACACCAGGCAGTCGAGATGACGGTTGTGGTAATTCTCCACAATCACATCGGTCATATCCATGATCTTGCCACCGACGGGCATTTTGTGCGGCTTGTGCCGGCTGGTGCCGAGTATGGTCCCCCCGATGGTGAGGATGCCCGAAAGGCTTTTCCTGTCGAGGGGCATGGTGCGGTTTTCCATCAATCCCCTGAATCCGTCGCGGAAACCGATGACGGTCATGCCGTACTCCCTGATGGCGGCCTTGCCGATGGCCCGTATGGCCGCATTAAGACCGGGAGTATCGCCTCCGCTGGTGAGTATGCCGATGTATTTATTCATGGCCCGGGGTGTTTTCTCCTGTTGTTTGGGTGGGGGGTTCCTGCGGCTCTTTCACCGTGTTCTCTTCCGTTTTCTTCACTGCTGCCTTTTTTGGCGGACGTCCCCGGCGCCGTTTGGGTTTTTCCTGCGTGGCGGCTTTTCCTGGGGCATCTGCGGCTGTGTTTTTCTCCGTTCCGGCATTTTTTGGCGGGCGTCCCCGCTTTTTCCCGGTGGATTTGGGGGGCCTGCCCCGTTTTTTCTTTCCTGTTGCGGTTTTGCTTTTGGTGTTGCCGCTTCCCGGCGGCCGGCCACGTTTTCTTCCTTTTTTCTTCGGAGCAGGGGAGGGTTCGGAGGGGGGGACAGGATACATCAGTTGCCTGCTTTCAAGATAGGCAGCATAAAAATCCGGATGGTCGGATTCGAACAGCGTCATCAGCAGGTCGAGCTTGTTTTTCAGAAGCCGGTTGGTTTCCTTTACCAGCTGTTTGATCCTTTTCCGGCATTTCTTGTTAAATTCAAGATAATCCCGGGTCTCCATGTAGGTTTCTTCAAAATCTTTCAGGGATTCTTCCAGGGCTTTTGTTTTATCGGATGTCAGCCCGTATTCTTCTGTTTTTACCACCGGATGGATCAGGGACGGGTCGGCAGCTTTCCTTCCGGTGGATTCCGCCAGGTCGGTGATACGCCGGGCTTCTTCCACGACCTGATGAGCCCGGAGTATCAGTTTCCGGTCATCGGACTTTTTCAGTTTTTTCTTTCCCAGATCGACCCGGGTGGCCATTTTCCCGTCTCTGAGTTCCCATGCAATGACCTGAAGGATACTGGCTACCGGTAGCAGGCGGCCTGTGAGTATTTTTCTGTTGGCAACCAGCTGGGCCAGCAGGGGCGATACATTTCGGTCGGATTGTATGTTGAGGGTATGGATCTCCTTCAGATTGCTTTTCAGGTTTTCGTAAGCCCTGACGGCCTGTGGAAGGTCTTTCCATACGTTGCGGTTGGCATCCATTATTTCATGAACGCGATTGAACATGTTGAATTTCAGGAGGTGTTTTTCTTTCATGGTTTGGTATTACTGGTTTATCTGTTTAAATATATATTTTCTTTTTTTTATGTGAAGCGGGTTATGAAATAATTTGCCGATTTATCCGGACAAGCGGTCGGGTCCGTTCCGGGTGACTTCCCAGTATTTCTGTATTCTCGATGCAAACACCGGGGGTGGTTCGGCATAGATCCGGGCTGTTTGTTCCAGAATGGACGACTGCAGCCTGAAACGGCGACTCGTGATTTGCCGGTTCAGCTTGCTCAGGCGGGCAGGACCGATGCCGGGAACGGGGTTTTCATTCAAATACGTTTGCAGAACAGCCAGATCGTGTTCCTTTCCCAGCTCATCGGAGGCTTGTTTCAGAACATGGTTCATCAGGATCATCATATCGGGCCAGGCATGGTACAAAATAAGGCTGGCATGCCACAGGTCTTTTACACGCTTACGCAGGGCATGGAATTTTTCAGCCGTGGGGAATTCGCGGGTATAGAAAAAGGCTTTTCTGCCCCTGCGGTACATCCGTTGCAATCCGTTCTTCATGAGCAGAAAATCCTTTTGCACCAGCTTCAGTTCCCCGGGCAATGTTTCAAGCCGGCCGATATCCTGTTTCAGTTCTGTGGGCAAGGCCCGGTTAGTCAGTGTTTTTGCCATGGCTTCGCTGTACCGTTTTCTGAAATGCCGGTCGAGGGCTTGCCGTACCGCAGGATCGGTCAGGGGAGGTGTTTCATGTTTCATTTCCTGAAGCAGCGACCGTAAAACATACATATCGCGCAGGGTGGAAAGTTTCCGTGAAATATTCCGGAAGGCATCATTCAGAATTCTGTACTGGTAATATCCGGTTTCGTCACGTATGAGCTTCAGCAGCGAGCGGATCCTTTTCATGCATTTACGGAATTCATGCACCGGCCGGTCGGGGTGCCCGGTCATTTTTTCCGCCTGCACAGAGGCATAAGTTAACTGATACGCCATAATCCGCCGGATCCCGGCAGGAATGGGTTCGTTTTTCCGTATAAAATAACCCCGGAGCATATATTTTAATTATGTACCGATCCGTTGGCCGGCATTTCTGCAAAGATAACAGAATGAAGGGGTTTAAAAAACCGGGATGTTTCTGATGATGCGGGCTGTTTGGAATATCATGGAGGCAGGGAGGCTTGATGCATGCAATCGGTTGATGGAGTGATGGAGAGGGGGAGTGGGTTTTCGGTGAAAGCAATCATTCTAAACCCATTTTACACGGCGAAAGGGATGTGTATACCCCATTACGTAGGCAGCTGGCTATGTACTAATATATGGTGTACCCATTTTTAATTTTTTCAATTCAGCAAGTGCATTTACAACACTTAATGACAGCCAGAACCATAATTTAACCTTCTCGCTTTCTTTGATTTGATCGCTCATAGCGATAAACCAATACAGGTAA
>DSCJ01000016.1 GCA_011049175.1 Bacteroidota bacterium
CGCGGCAGGCTTTCCCCCGCCGTAGTTTTTCCATAAAAGCATCAGCAGCCGAAGGGTTTTTTGCATGCTTTTTTGCCCTACAAAAAAGCATGTCGCTCCGTTTCGGGAACGGAGCGAAACAGTTGGCCGGCGGGATGAATTAATCAAGTTTCTGCATACAATCCACTACGAATCAGCCCGATAATCTGGCTGATAATTCTCTTCTAAAAACTGGCAGCCTTTAACAAGCAAGGTTCCTGTATTTCCGCGTATTTCGTCAAAAGTCCCGGCCTCTGAGGGTTTTTCCATAAAAGCATCAGCAGCCAAAGGGTTTTTTGCATGCTTTTTTGCCCTACAAAAAAGCATGTCGCTCCGTTTCGGGAACGGAGCGAAACAGTTGGCCGGCGGGATGAATAAATCCAGTTTCTACAAACAATCCCCTGCGATTCAGCCCGATAATCTGGCTGATAATTCTCTTCTAAAAACTGGCAGCCTTTAACAAGCAAAGTTCCTGTATTTCCGCGTATTTCGTCAAAAGGCCCGGCCTCTGAGGGTTTTATGAGAAAAACAAGGCGGGAGCAGCCACCTTCCCCTGCCAGGGGGCTAGACCCCTTCCGTCTCCCCCCGCCGTTGGCGGGGAAATCCACCTTCCCCTGCCAGAGGAAGGATTTTGGTCGGATATACAAAAGAAGCCCGGAGGGCTTCCATGATTGTAGTAGTAGAAAATACCATGTAAAAAATAAAGACAACCCCGGAGGGATTGCAATATTTTTCTTTCAGGCAAACTTTTCCACCAGGCTTTCCAGCCGGGCCGATACATCTTCCCAGTTGATTATATGGAAAAAGTTGTTCACATAGTCTCCCCGCTTATTCTGGTATTTCAGGTAATAGGCATGTTCCCAGACATCACACACCAGAATGGGAATGGTGAGCCATTGCGACTGGTTATGGTGTTTCTCGGCCTGAAGAACCACCAGCTTGTCGGCTCCTACCTGGTATCCCAGAATTCCCCATCCGGATCCTTCCACAGCATTGGTGGCTGCCGTGTATAAGCGTTTAAATGAATCGAATGATCCGAAGGATTTATTGATGTACTTTTCCAGCAGGGCACTGCGGCTTCCCTGAACCGGCCCCATATTTTTCCAGAAGATCACATGCAGCAGATGCCCTCCTCCGTGAAAGGCCAGCTCCCTTTCCCAGTGTTTTACCAGCGAGAAATCATTTTTTTCAATGGCTTCCCCGATCATGGCGGTGGCTTTGTTCAGACCGTTGACATACCCGTTGTGATGTTTCGAATGATGCAGTTCCATGGTTTGCCTGTCAATATAGGGTTCCAGCGCATCATAGGAATAGTCCAGCGGCGGTAGCATGTAGGTGCCGTCAGCGTTCAAAGGTATTTGTAAATCTTCAGCCGCGTTGAATTTTCCTGCCCGGCCGGCCATGGCAGGGGCGGCGAAGACACTGCCCAGACCAAGGGCTGCCGATGTTTTCAAAAAGGTTCTTTTGTCCATTTTTCCGTATTTTTTGTTGGTTTATAAAATATAACAAAAAAATACGGATTTTGATCATTCCCGGGAAAAGAATCTGTTGTTCATCAACTCTGCAGATCCCAGGCTATTTAAAGGCTTTCTCCAGCAAGCCGTCGCCCTGCAGGGAAAGGCGGTGGAAATAATCGGGCACCTTTTTTCCGGTCAGGCAGTCTACATATAGTTTTGCCAGATGCTGGGCCAGCATGAATCCCTGTCCGCGCAGGCCCAGGAAAAGCCCTTGCTGTGTATCGATGATCATGCGCGGTTCCACATAATACCCAGCCCATACGGCCTGGAATCCTACAGAAGAAAGTTCGGGCAGCCAGTTCACGAAAACTTCCGATATAATCTCAATAAACTCCTTTGAGTTGATCTTCAGATTTTTGCCTGTTTCATTCGGTTCCACAGCCGGAGAGGCACAGCCGATAATCTGGCCGGTTTCCCCCAATTGCTGACCGTAAACCGCTACAAACCCCTTGTAATTCCTTCTGTCGATCAGCATATCCAGGAGATTTCCATCCAGACCCAGATAGGGTAGGCGGCGGGTGATAAAGGCCTGGTGCTTCACCGGGAAGAGTCCGGTTTCTATTCCCATAAGCCGGGCAATTTCTCCTCCCTCGGGACCCATGGCATTGATGAAATTTTCTGTGATAAATTCAATGTACTGCCGGTTGTGATCCCTTACCAGAATGCGGAATTTTCCGTTTTCCTTTACCGCATCGATCAGGCGGCAATCTTCCAGTACGGTTCCGCCGTGTTCGATTCCCAGGGTCCTGATCAGATCAATTACGCGGCCGGGGGTTGCCTGCCAGCAGTCGTGAGTGATCAGGGCTCCCAGGTAGGTTTTCAGTTTGTCATTCAGAAACGGGCTGATCTTTTTGCGGTAGTCGGCGGGTTCAACAAAATATCCGTCCGACCATTCCAGCGATTTGATAAGAATATCGCGGGTTACCTCGTCATGGGCAAAGGTTACGTAACGGGTTGAACGGAAATCAATATTTCCTTTCTTTTGCAGGTCTTTGAATATATCCAGGTTGTGCCGGGCGATGTCGGCCAGCTCGGGCACACTGAAGTTCGGACGTCCCCCGGCAATATTCCGCCACGATGCTCCCCTTCCGTAATTGATCAGAACGGGTTCCATGCCGGCTTCCGCCAGGTAACGGAACAGGGCGCTTCCTCCGATTCCTCCGCCGGCTATCAGAGTTTTCACCTCTTTTTTCTGTATGCTTTTCCCGGTTACCACCGGAATGACCTGTTCATGTCTATCCCTTGGATACAATTCCCCGATGTTTACCTGGTTTGAGAGGGGCCCGCGTGGGGTGGCTTCCCCTACCAGGGATATCTGTTTCCCGGCCAGGGTCTGCTTCAGCCTTTTGATGCACCGTTTGCCCCGGCACGCACCCATTCCCAGCCGGGTGGTATGCTTGATCTCATCTACCGAAATGAATTTTCTTTCCCCGATGGTTTCCATGATCTCGTCCAGGGTAACGTCGTCGCAATGACAGATATATTGCGGATCTTCCCCGGCAGGGTCGCCTTGTTGCAGGGACAGGGGCTCAGGGTATTGTTCCTGAAGAATGAATCCCCTGGCTTCCAGCAGGGCTTCGCCTGAAAGATCATGGGATTTCACCCGGGCAATATGGGTCTTGTTGGGTTTTCTCAGCACTTTTTCCACCGTTCCGGTTCCCAGCTTTTCCCCTTCGTTATTTACCAGGAATACCGCCGAGCCTTCTTCTACTTCATATTCCACCGGAAGGAAGAGCCAGTTCTTTTTCAGGTTGTACCCGAATATGGCCAGTCCGGGACACTGATACACGCACTGCATGCAGCCGGTACATTTGTCAAAATCAATGTGTGGTACCGTACTGGAAGATGTCTTGGTGATGGCTCCGTGCGGGCAGGCAAACTGGCAGGGATTGCAGGCAAATCCGTACAGGCAGTCGATCAGTACGAAAGGCCTTGCCTGCATCCGTTCCGGGGTGGGAAGGAAAGGTTTTTCCAGCACCTTAACCGGATGTTGCTGGGAGTCGATGTATTCCTTGGAAATGGCCAGGTACCGGTCGTAATCGTATTTTTCATCCATTTCATGCAAAATTTCAAAGGCCACCTGTTTGCCACGCAGAACGGCGCTGGTTCCTTCCCCGATGCGGATGGCATCTCCCGCTCCGTGGCAGTTCCGGCCGAAAATCTCCCGGCCTTTGATCAGCAACTGGTCATCGGATACCAGTCCTGTACAGATATTGATGGCGTCAATGCCTTCCAGCACCTGTTCCGTGCCGGGTACGGGCTTGAAATGCTCACAGCGGGCAATTACCGCACCAGTAATGCCGTCATGGTTTTCATTTGGAATGGCCTTTAGCAGGATATGTGAGGTAAGAATGGGAATGCCCAGCCTGCGCACGCGGTTGGCCTGTACGGGGAATCCTCCTTCCTGGTCCTGTGCCTCGAGGATGGCCACTACTCTGGCGCCTGCCTGCATGAGTTGGTAGGAGGTAAGGTAGCCGATGTTCCCGGCGCCTACCGTAAGCACCTTCTTTCCCAGAAGGGTGAATTCCATGTTCATCATTTTCTGCACCACCGCAGCCGTATATACGCCGGGCAGGTCGTCGTTCCCGAAGGTGGGCATGAAAGGCACGGCTCCGGTAGCCACTACCAGGTGTTCGGTATCTACATAATAGATTTCTTCGGTGCGGATGTTCTTCACGGCCAGCCGTCCCCCTTCCAGAATATCCCATACGGTAGCGTTCAGAAAAATGCCCTCGCAATTTTCTCCCGCCAGGGTGCGGGCAATGTCAAACCCCCGCATGCCGCCGAATTTCTGCTCCTTTTCGAAGAAGAAGAACTGGTGGGTCTGCATCAGGAACTGACCGCCGATTTCTTCGTTGTTATCGATTACAATGTTCTCAATCCCGTGTTCATTCAGCACTTCCCTGGCCGCGAGTCCGGCCGGTCCGGCCCCGATAATGGCCACCCGGGTTTTGTATACTTTGAAAGGTTCCGTTTTCCGGTATTCCGTAACCCGGGGCTGGTAATCGAACGGGATTTCTTTTACTTCCTTCACCCCGTCTACCGGGGTAATGCATATTCGTCTGATTACCCCGTCCACCAGCATTTCGCAGGCCCCGCATTTGCCGATGCCGCATTCCAGGCTTCGGTTACGGCCTGTAAGGCTGTGGCTGTGTACGGGATAACCAGCCTGGTGTAATGCAGATGCAATGGTGCTGCCCTTTTCTCCGGTGATCTTTTTCCCTTCGAACAGGAAAGTGACCGGCTCCCCCTTCTTGATGTCGAGTATCGGATGCGATTCAATCTTTGGCATGGTACCGTGATCATTTTAATTTTGTTATGGCAAAATTAGTGGTTATTGGCTGTTTATATATGATGTTTGTCATCATGGGCTGCAAAACATGACTCTGTGCCCTAAAATAGAATACTACGTAGGTAGCTACGTAGAGAACTACGTAGCTAACTACGTAGATAAATATAGAATAATGTATTGATAAATAAATAAAATATGTTTTTGATTTAAAAAATATGTTTATTTTTATCTGGAAAACTATTTGAATATATACTAAGAAAAATGCAACCGGGTGAATGATCTTCCTGAAAACATGTGTAAAATACTGGAAAAACCCTTTTATCAGCATAACCTCAACCTTCGGGTTTACGTAAAAAATAGAATGAAGAACCTTCTTCCAGTCTGAAAAATGTTGTCCAGTGAATAAAAAGTAGAAAAAATCATTTCCGGCCCGGAAAACCGTGCAACCATTTTGCCCTCTCCGCGGTCCCCCCAATAGCGGCGAATTTATGCTCAGCGAAGAACAGCTCATTGAAAAATGCATACAGAAAGACCGGAAAGCCCAGAAGATCCTGTTCGAAAGGTATTCGGGTTTCCTGCTGGGCGTGAGTATGCGCTATGCACGCAATGTGCCTGAGGCGGAAGATATTTTACAGGATGCCATGGTAAAGATATACCAACATATAGAGGATTATTCACACCGGGGATCGTTTACCGGCTGGATGAAAGCGGTGGTGGTGAACACGGCCATAAACCATTTTCACCGGGAAAAGAAGCATGCCTGGCACCTGGATATCGAAAATGTGAACGAAACGGATGTGGAAGGGAATCTTCCTGAAAACTGCGCCTTTACACGGGAAGAATTGCTGGGCGTGATCCGCTCGTTACCTGCGGGTTACCGGCTGATATTCAACCTGTATGCCATTGAAGGATACAAACACCGGGAGATTGCCGCATTGCTCGGCATCGATGTGAATACCTCGAAATCCCAGTACTCGCGGGCCCGGAGCTGGATACGGACAAGACTGGAAAAACTGGCCCGGGTGGCCCGCAGGACAGATAAACCATGAACGGCAGCAACGACATAGAAAAGCTCTTCCGGGAGCAGTTTGAGGGTTACCGGGCCGAACCGTCCCCAGGCTTCTGGCCGAAGCTCAGCAGAAAGCTGCAGTGGCAGGAATTCCTGCGTTTCGGCTGGGACCGTTTCAATGTGTATTATGCCGGAGCAGCGCTTGTCGCTGCCGGAGTGGCCCTGGGAATCATGCTGACGGGAGGCATGGAAACGGAAACGGAAACTACCACGCGGGACAGTGTGAGAATCAACGGCCCGGCCGAAAAACAGGAAACCTCACCCCAAACCCGTGAAGAACCGGTGTTATTTGAGCATCTGCCGGAATCCTCCCGGGTGAGTGTTCAGGAACCAACAACCGGCGAATGGATGGATGTCCCCGAAGTTACCCCGGAAAAGACAACCGAAACCCCTTCCGATACCCCTCGGCGGCAAGAGCCCGTGGAAACGTTGCAGGAAGAAGGGGAAGAAGTTTTTGACGTTCCGGAAGCAGAAAGAAAAGACCTTGACATGCTGCCTCCGGTGGCAGATTACCACATTACTCCCCTGCATGGCTGTGCCCCCCTGGCCGTGATGTGCGTGAACCTTTCGCAGTATGCCGACTCCTGTACCTGGTATTTTGGCGACGGGGGCATCTCACACCATGAAAATCCTTCTTACCTGTTCGATGAACCCGGAATATACCCGGTCAGCCTCCGGGTGATGAATGAAGCGGGGGAGTCGGTGCTGGCACGCGATACGGTAAAGGTCTATCCCAGGCCGGAAGCTGCCTTCGAGATATCTCCCGAAAATCCTGATCTGCCCGGAGAACCGGTGTTTTTCTACAATTACTCGCGCAACGCAGCTTCTTACCTTTGGCATTTTGGCGACGGGCATACCTCCGACGCCTTCGAGCCCCTGCACAAATATGATCAGGCCGGCGGGTACGATATCCTGCTGGTGGCCTATTCCGAAGCAGGCTGTGTGGATTCGGCCCTGGTGACCGATGCTTTCGGAGTAAGCGATTGCAGTATCGTGTTCCCCAATGCCTTCCGGCCCGACCCGGGCGGTCCCACCGGAGGCTACTACAATCCCAACGATCCATCGAATACCGTTTTCCATCCGGTATGCCGGGGCGTGGACGAATACCGGCTCCGCATCTTCAACCGCACGGGCGCCCTGGTTTTTGAGAGCGACCGGGTGGAGATAGGATGGGACGGTTATATTAACGGAACCCCTGCCCGCCAGGATGTGTATGTGTGGAAAGCCAGGGGAACCTGTATCAACGGAAAAAGCTTTGTCAAACACGGAAACCTGACCCTGATATGGGACAGGCAATGATCCATAAATACCAATCCCATGGAACGTCATTCCCCCTTGCAGCACTTTCTGAGACAATTACTGGTCTCTGCTTTCCTCCTCATAACATCCGGATGGAGCATGCTGCAGGCACAGCCTGCGGTGACCGGCGCGTATTACATCACCGAAGACCAGCAGACCATTGAGGTGGTTTTTGACGAACCGCTTACCTGGACCACTGCCGGTACCTGGCAGATCAAGATCGGAGGGGCAAGCCAGCCTATTTCGGGCCCGTCGGGAAAAGGAACTAATACCCTGAAATTCCTCAAACTGAATGGCCCTATTGAATACGCCGATGTGGTAGCGGGAGTAACGGTGGAGTACGCCGGCAACGGGGATATCACGGGAATAACCTCTGGCCTGCCCCTGGCAGCCTTCGGGCCGTATACGGCCATTAACAATGTGATTGTGGATTGCAGTATGTTCACGGGGGTACAGGGGATTTCGGTGGATGCTTTGAGCGGGACCTGCTCCCCGGTTTCCGTGACTCTTTCCTTTTTCTGGGAATTTACCCGGCAGGCGAGAAACAGTATTTATTTCCGTGAGGATCTAAATAATTCGAGAGTTCATTGGAATGATCCGGCAAACACAAGAGTATATACCGGCCTGACAGAAACCTCTCCTGGCTCAAGAATATTTGAATCAAGTGCCAGTTTTACTTACCCCACCGATGGAACCGAGTGTGTATATACGCCGGAGGTATACCCTTGTGTTTATAAATATGGAACCGGACTTTTGTGGTGTTATGGTGGTTCATCATTAATGACCCAGGCCCTCACCAACTGGAACACCGACGACCGGGCCACGGGCCAGCTCCAGATCACCCCCAACCCGGAAGAGGTATGCCTGGGGCAGGATTTCGAGGTGATCTTCCAGGATGTGACCGATTTCAACTGCGACCGCACCGACGAGCCCAACAAGCCCAACATAGGCCCCAGGTATGTGCAGTTTGTTTATGGAACCGGCAGCGGGCGCCAGATCCCCAATGTGTTTGTGAACGGGGTGCAGGTAACCGATAACGACGGGAACCTGATGCCGGGCATGCCCTACGAAGACCCCACGGTGCACTACTACGACTCGGCCAACAATCCCTTTCCCAATGCCGAGAGCCTGCCGGTGATCCATGCCGGCGATTATACCAACGACCAGATAGGCGATGTGTTCGAGATCACCATGCGGAACTGGAACCCCTGTAACCCCTATTTCGGGGGACTGGGTACACCAAGGGAAGCCGTGGCCCAGATCGTGATCGTGGACGGGCCCATTGCCGATGCCGGCCCCGACCAGACCATCTGCGAGGGGAGCACCGCTGTTATGGATGGAAGCATTTCCCATACGGCCACCAGCGCTACATGGACCACCGCTGGTGACGGCACGTTCGGGAACCCATCTTCCCTGGATGCAGAGTATGACCCGGGCCCGAACGATATTTCAAACGGTTCGGTATGGCTTTACCTTACCACCAACTCTACCCCTGACTGCGATCCGTTTACGGACAGCCTGCTGCTGACCATAGAGCCCGAAGCAACGATCGCCACTACCGGCCCCGACGATATTGTGTGCGGTACCACTTACCCCAACCTGGGGGGAAACGCCCCCGATTACGGGGCAGGGGAATGGGCCCAGTGGACTGTGGTTTCCGGAAGCGGTGTGTTTGACAACGACGCAGACCCCACCACCGGAGTGAGCGGGCTAAGCGCAGGCCCCAATGTGTTTCGCTGGACCATTTACCGGGGTACGGTACCCTGTACTTCTTCCGATGAGATTACCATTACCCGCGATGTACAGCCCAACCCGGCCAATGCGGGGCTGGATCAGGTGCTGTGCGATACGGACGTGGCCACTCTTGACGCCAATACCGCCACCAACGGGGGCACCGGTACCTGGAGCGTGGTGAGCAATCCCATCTGGTATGAACAATTTACGGGACTGGCCGACGGAACCACCTCCGACGGAGGGGCCACGGCCTGGTCGCGAACCATCAGCAGCACGGGCGGAGGCTGGTACTCCGAAGTGCGCTCGGAACATTATGAAATGACCCGGAACAGAACGGTCTGGACTTCCGGGAATATCGATATCAGCTCGGCTACCAATGTGGGTATTTCCGTTGTTTTTTCCAGCTATGCCACGGGCAACGGATTTGAAGACCCCCAGGACTATATCCAGGCCTGGTACATTGTGGATGGTTCGCCAACAACCTTTTTCTCGGAAAACGGTGCGGTGGACGGTTCCACAGGATCTTCCTCAAAAAGCTTTCGTTCCCGCACGGTAACTGCCAGCGGGATCAATGGCAATACCCTCCAGATCGAGATCACCCTTTATAATTCTGCCAATGATGAGTTCTACCAGTTCGACAATGTATTTGTTGGCGAAGGCTTTTCCTCAGGATTTCCCACATTCAGCAACGTAAACGATCCCGATGCCACCGTTTCCGGCCTTCAGCCGGGCCTCAACACCCTGGAGTGGACCATCACCAGTCAGTACGGAGTTTGTCCTGCTACCTCCGACCAGGTGAACATTACCCGCAACCTGCTGGTGGATCCCGGTACCATTGGGAATCCCCAGACCGTATGTGCCGGGGTGGACAATCCCGATCCGTTGACCAATGTCGCTTCTGCCGGCGGAGGCGACCTCACCAGTTATTCCTATCAGTGGGAATCGTCTACCACCGGCGCCGGGGGGCCTTTTTCTGAGATCTCCGGGGAAACCGGGTTAACCTATGATCCGCCCCTGCTGGCCACCACCACCTGGTACCGCCGCAAGGCTTCCTCGGGAACCTGTCCGGATACCTACTCCAATGTGATCGAGATCACGGTGCACCAGGCTGTGGACCCGGGAACCATCGGAAATGCCCAGACGGTTTGTGCCGGGATTGACGATCCGGATGCCCTGAGCAATGTGGCTTCCGCCAGTGGAGGGGATGGATCTACCTACAATTATCAGTGGGAATCGTCCACTGCCGGTGCGGGAGGCCCCTTTTCCGCAATTTCAGGGGCTACCGGAACCACCTACAATCCCGGTCCCATTGCCGTTACCACCTGGTACCGGCGCTATGTGAGTTCCGGTGTATGTAACGGGGCTTATTCGAATGTGATTGAACTTACCGCAGTGGATCCGCCCACAGCCAATGCCGGATCCGATGCCCTGATCTGTTCCGACGGATCCTATACGGTAAACGATGCCACCGCCACTGAGTTTACATCGCTCCTGTGGACCCATGATGGGAGCGGGTCGCTGAGCAATGCCAGCACGCTTACCCCCACCTATACTGCCGCAACAGCCGACGGGGGAAATATTGTAACCCTGACCCTGACGGCTTCAGGCAATGCACCCTGCGGACCGGCAGTCAGCACCATGAGCATTGATGTGGAAGCCGCTGCTATGGCCAATGCCGGTACCGATGCCACCATTTGTTCTGACGATACCTATACCGTCGGCACCGCCTCGGCTTCCAATTACACCATGCTGCAGTGGACCCACAACGGGAACGGGGTGATCAATAACGGGAATACCCTCAGTCCCACTTATATCCCCGCTTCAGGAGATGAGGGATCGACCGTTACCCTCACACTGACCGCCTTCGGGAATGCCCCCTGCGGAAACGAGAGCGACGATATGCTGCTGACCATTAACGAAGCGGCCGAGGTGGATGCCGTGGCGGCTTCGGGTGATATCTGTGCCGGAGACGATATTGATCTGACAGGAAGTACCATCGGAGGAAGCACATCCTCCGTCACCTGGTCCACCAGCGGCTCGGGAACCTTCAATCCCAACAACACCACCCTGGCGGCTACCTATACCCACAGTGCGGCCGACGAAACGGCCGGTTCGGTCACCCTGACACTTACCTCCAACGATCCCGACGGAGCCGGGCCCTGTGCCCCGGCCAGTGATAATGTGACCGTGGTGATCAACCCCGGTCCGCCTGCCGTTCCCACCATCAGCGGAACATCCCCGGTGTGCCAGGGAGAAACGAATGTGGTGTATTCGGTACCTGCCGATCCTACCGCTACCCATTATTCATGGTCCTTTGATCCGGCACTTGACGTGACTGTGGTAGGACCTTCCGATCAGAACAGCATTACCGTGAATTTCTCGACGGTATCGGCTTCGGGCAACATTACGGTTACCGCCCTGAACTCATGCGGCGATAACGGCCCGTCGGCACCCTTTGCCGTAACGGTCATTGCTTCGGCTTCGGTCAGCGCCGGAAGCGACGAAGAAACCTGTGAAGATGTTCCGTTCGATCTGGCAACTTCAACAACCGCTCCAACGGCATCCGATTACAGTGGGCTCCAGTGGACTACCAGCGGCACAGGAACCTTCAGCAATGCCAACGCCCTGACGCCTACCTATACCCCTGCAGCCGGTGAAACAGGAGACATTACCCTGACGCTTACTGCATACGGGAACGGACCCTGCCCGGATGTGAGTGATGATATGATCCTGCATGTGACGCCCAGGCCGGTGGTGAATGCCGGAAGCGATGAGGAAACCTGCCAGGGGGTTGCGTTTGACCTGTCGACCTCTACCAGCGTACCTTCGGCCAGCGAATACAGCACGTTGCAGTGGAGCAGCAGCGGAACGGGCAGCTTTGACGATCCGGGCTCCCTTACTCCGGTATATACGCCAGGCGCCGGAGAGACCGGGAACATCACCCTGACGCTTCGTGCCAACGGGAACGGTTCCTGTGCCTTTGCAGAA
>DSCJ01000036.1 GCA_011049175.1 Bacteroidota bacterium
GAAAGAATATCCCTCCCGGTCGGAAGCAGTCAAAATGGAAATGAAACTGAAAAAGCTGAAGAAAAGAACGGAAGTTGAAAGGTTTGTCCGGTTAAATGATTTTTCGGGGTGTGGCGCAGTTGGCTAGCGCACTTGCATGGGGTGCAAGGGGTCGGAAGTTCGAGTCTTCTCACCCCGACCAGATCAAAAAGGCCGGTCCGCAGAAGGCGGGCAGGCCTTTTTTCATTTCCGGAGCGTGCAAGCCTGCTTTCACAGGCAGAGGAAATGAAAAAAGGACGCGTTGAAGCGAATTAATTGTCAGGCTAATCTGCTCTTTCCGGCAACTTACTCCATCCTCAGTACATTTGCCGGGTTGGTGCGCGCCGCCCTGAGGGTACTGTTCCCCACAGTGAGGACGGTGACCACCATGGCCAGACAGGCGGTGCCCGCGAATATCCAGGGGCTAAGATCCGCAGGATATGCATAATTTTCCAGCCAGCGGTCCATGAAATACCAGGCCACCGGGAAACCGATCGCCATGGAAATCAGGATGAGCCACAGAAATTCTTTTCCGATCAACCGAACGATGACAGACGATGAAGCCCCCATGACTTTCCGAATACCGATTTCCCGGGTTCTTTGTTCCACTGTAAAGGAGGCCAGCCCGAACAACCCGATGGAAGCGATCAGAATAATCAGAAGTGAAAAAAGGGTAAATATCTGGGCCCGTTTTTCATCGGCCCGGAACTGCTCGTCGAAATTATCGGCCAGGAAAGAATATTCGAAGGGTCGGTCGGGATACATTTCCTGCCACACCTGTCGGATCTGCTCCAGCATTTCTTGTTGGTTTTTCCCGTCTATCCGGATATTGGCAAAATACCCGTTGGGCCTAAGCACCAGCATGAAGGTTTCAATAGGGTTATACAGCCCTTTCTGATAAAAATCTTTCATAACCCCGACTACCCGAGCCGGCGGGTTTTCCGGACCACGGATCCCGATCTTTTTTCCCAGGGGTTCCTCCCAGTTAAAACGCCTGGCCATGGTTTCGTTGATAATCACCCCGTCAGTGGTATCCGACATGAATTCACGGGAAAAATCCCTTCCTTCCAGCATTTGTATGCCCATGGTTTCCACAAAATCATAATCCACAGTGGCTGGTTCACCCCTCTTTCCACCATTCCTTCGGACGTTTCTACCTGCATCAGCAGTTTACTGATCCCCTGCCCGATCTGCACATTCGAACTGGAGACATTGACCACACCGGGGAGCGCCTTCAGCTTTTCTCGCAACACCGGATACTGCTGCATCATCCTCCTGTTCTCGAGCTCCACAATCACAACATTTTCCTTGTCAAAACCCGGGTCCATTCCTTTCAGATAGGTCAGCTGCCTGTAAACCACCCAGGTACTGACAATCAGCGCCAGTGAAATAGCAAACTGCAGCACCACCAGGATTTTTCGTACCATGAACCCGGAACGGCCGCTCCCCGTGTCCTGCCTCAGCACAACCAGGGGTCTGAACCTGGAGAGGTACAGGGCCGGATAACTGCCACCCAGAACACCCACAAAAACCACAATACCGAACAGGGCCAGCAAAACGGGAGCCCGGACCAGAAACGCCGGATCAAAGGATTTTCCGGTTAATTGATTAAAAGAGGGGAACAATATGATCACCAGGAGTACACTTACCACCAGGGCCAGCAGGGTCATTACCACCGATTCGGTCAGAAACTGTAATACCAGCGATGAGCGGGAAGAACCCATCACCTTTCTCATGCCAACCTCCCGTGAACGCCTTGTGCTGCGTGCCGTAGACAGGTTCATATAATTCATCGAAGCGATAAGCAGCATAAAAAATGCCACCATTGAAAAGATATAAATGTACCTAATGTCACCCGTTTGCTCCGATTCACCCTCCGCATCGGAATGGAGATAAATGGATGTGAGGGGCTGCAGAATATAATCAATCGTAATATTGAACTGTTCAAAAATGGGATCCACGTATTTCCGGTTGATCCCGGTGAGTTTTTCATCAAAAGCCAAATAATCTGTCCCTTCGCGCAGCAAAAGGTAGGTATAGACCCCGAAATTGCCCCAGGAACCAATCTCATCGTCGGGAGGATGGGTAGTCCGGGAGATCAGTCCGGAAAACCGGATATGGGAATTACGGGGCACATCCTCCATCAGCCCGGTTACCTCAAAACTTCTGCCGTTCCCGTCCACAAGCACCTTCCCAACCGGATCTTCTGAACCGAAATATTTTTTTGCCAGCGACCGGGTAACCACCAGACTGTTAGGACGTGTCAGGACCGAAGCCGGATCGCCGCTGACCAGTTCGAAGGAAAACACGTGGAAGATACTGCTGTCGGCATAAAACAGATCTTCCTCATATTCCGATTCACCGCCATAGCTCATCAGTAACCTGCCGGCCTGGAATATTCTCACTACCTCCTCCACTTCCGGGTAATCCTGTTTCACCTGCGTTGCAAAAGGGATCTGGGCCACAGCCCATATGAATTCGTCATCTGTTTCTCTGATATGAGATACTACCCGGTAAATACGATCTCTCTTTTCATGAAACTGATCGTAACTCAAATCGTCAAAAACATACAAAAGAAGGAACAGGCTGCTGGAAATCCCCAGCATCAACCCGATCAAAATAACCAGGCTATATGCTGCGTGTTTTCTGATGTGCCTGAGAGCGGTGATCACCAGGTTTTTTAACATGCGGTTGTTATTTTAGATAGAAAATAGAGGACCAATATTTGTACCGATAAATGTTAAATATTAATTATCAAAATATTCACTATTCTATTCTTCTTATATACCTGTCTAATATCCGGACAGTTTCTGTTTCTGCCTGGATTTTCCGTACGGAATCGGATACATTCTGTTTTTCCGCATCACCTGACTCTGCATCCCATCACCAGAATATCGTCCACCTGCTCGTACATCAGCGTGTCGCCGGTACCGCCGGTGATCCAGTTCCTGAAGTTCTGTTCAAGCAACTCCTTCTGACGGTCCATAGGATAAGTGCTTCCCGCGAGAAGCATTTCCCTGAAAGCCCGGTACTTGAATTTTTTGCCTTCGGGCCCACCAAACTGATCGGCATAGCCATCTGAAAAAAGATAGAGGCAATCTCCCGGTTCCAGCTGGCGGGTATGCAGGGAAAAAGGATCCATTCTTTCGTGGATAGCCACAGGCATTCGGTCGGCAGGCAGTTCTACCAGTTTTCCCTTTTTTACAAGGTAAAGGGAATTGTTGGCACCTGAAAACCACAATTTTCGCGTGGAAGGATCCAGCCGGCATATGGCCATATCCATTCCGTCTTTGCTTTCGCTTTCCCGTTCTCCCTGCTTCAGGGAAACGATAATATTATCACGAAGTTTATTGAGTATACGGGATGGATCCTCCTCATTTTCCTTATCCACAATTTCATCAAGGAAAGAAATTCCGAGCATACTCATAAAGGCCCCGGGCACCCCGTGACCGGTACAATCGGCAGCAACCAGCAGAAGCGATCCATTTTTCTGCCTTATCCAGTAAAAGTCACCGCTGACAATATCCTTGGGTTTGTAGAAAATGAAATAACCGTCAAAAAAGGTATCCAATATTTTCCCGGCAGGCAGCATGGCCGACTGTATCCGGCGGGCATATTCAATGCTGGCTGTAATATCCCGGTTTTTCTGCTCAATCTCGCTTTTCTGGTGGGATATCTGCCGGTATGTTTTTTCAAGAATTTTATTCTTTTCTTCAATCTCATTTTTCTGTTTTCTGATTTCCCGGGTGCGTTCGTTCACTTTTTCTTCCAGTTCACGTTTTTCTCTCACCAGTTTTTTCTCCCTCCACCGGATATAGACCATAATCAGCAGCAAAACCAGTAACACCATACCCAGAATGAACCACCATGTCTGGTAAAACGGAGGCCTGATCACGAAGGCATACCGCAGGAGTTCCGGGCTCTGCCGGCCTGCTGTGTTCACGGCCATCACTTCCAGGACATATTCCCCGGGATCGAGGCCTGTATACGTAACCTGTGCTTCAGCCCGCGGTGGTGACCACACGGTATCTTCGAACAACAGGCGGTGACGGTACATCAACATTTGCGGGTTGGCCAGCGAAACCGATCTGAAATGAAAGGTAAGGTGGTTGTCGGCATAGGGAAGCACCAGCTTGCCGGGAACTGGGAACCAGGGGGTAATGTCCGTTCCCCGCTGTTCCCAGTCCACCTTCTGGTACTGCAATCGCACATCTGTCAGCAGGGCAGGAGCGGGATCGGGGGACGGTTCTTCCCTGGCAGGATCATACAGGGTGAGGCCGCGAACCGTTCCAAACCATACTTTTCCATCCATTCCGGCATAAATGGCATTGCTGTTGTTCTCCATACCCACGAATCCGTCGGCAGGACCATAATGCCGCACCCGGATGACATTTGTCGATCCGGGAACAAGTGTAAGCCTGTCAAATCCCCTGTCGAGCCCCACCAGCAGGGTGGTATCGTTCAGAAAGGCCAGGGAAAAAATATTGCCCGAACCCAGTGATTTACGGCCGGATACACAGAATATGGAACTATTCCCCTCCATTTCCGGAGAATAAACATAAAGTCCCCCTCCGAAGGTCCCGATCCATATCCTCCCATCAGGGCCTTCACACAGGGTATTGATGTTTTTGAAATCCAGCCCTTCTTCTTCATCATAGTCGGTCATGGAATTACCGGTAAACCTCACCAGTCCCTCCATGGTACCGGCCCATACATTCCCCTGCCGGTCTTCTATGATCATATTTACCGTATTGTTGATCAGACCGAATTCATCTTCCGCGCTGATACAGAAAAATCCCTCCCCGTTGAAACGGCAAATCCCCGATCCGGTACCGCACCATACATCCCCGTTAGAGGCCGCACAAACGGTATTAATACGGTTACTGATCAGTCCGTTGTAAATGGTATATGTTCTGAAGGAATTCCCGTCAAAACGGACCAGCCCGCGGTCGTTGGTAGCGATCCACAGGGTACCGTCAGGAGCGACAGACAGGCCGTTCAGGAACAGATCAGGCAATCCCTCCTCCAACCCGAACCAGCGAATATGATAATTTTCCTCCTCCATACTGATTTCGCCCAGGCCGCCTCCGTATGTTGAAAGATAATACTTGTTCTCTCCGTTCTGCACAATCCCCGTAACCACATTATGAGAAAGTTCCCTGGCTTCGGTAAAATGAATAAAATGGTCGCCCAGCATCATGAAGAAACCGTTGTCGTTTGATCCGGCCCAGATCTGGTGATACCGGTCCTCTATTACAGTCAGTATCTGGTTGCTTGGCGCTCCCTGATCTTCTCCGTAATGATCCACCCGGCCGCCGGAGATCCTGTGCAGACCTCCCGCACCGGTTGCCACCCATACCTGTCCCCGGTGGTCAATTTCCAGATCATATACCGTTATATCGTGTAGCCCCTCCACCGTGCCGTAACAAATAATTTCCGGGCTGCCTCCCTGCCCGGGAGTACGAATATGGCATACACCGGCCTGGCCGGTGGCTACCCAGAAATCACCATTTTCGTCTTTCTCCAGATCAAGGATAGTACGTGCCGGCAATTCCCCTGCCGCCACCGATTCAATGCCCGTAATAATGTTTCCCTCCACAGAAATCATCAGGATCCCTTCCTGGTAGGTGGCCAGCCATAAACGGCCCCGGTTGTCTTCTTCGATATCGAAGATCAGACCGGTACCCAAACCCTGACCGGTACCAAAGGGAGTGATCAGCACACTGTCGCCCGATTCTACCAGGCGGTTCAGGCCCTGATCGGTTCCAACCCATAGCTCATTCCCGACCGACTGGTAAATACTCAGCACCTGGTCTCCCAGAAGTCCGTCTTCCGGCCCAATAGAATAAAATGCATAACCGTCGTAAAGGGACAATCCCTTTTCGGTACCGAACCAGAGGTGTCCGGCGGCGTCTTCATAGAGGCAGCGTACTATGTTCCCGGCCAGTCCGTTATTTACATCAAAGGTTACAAAATTCTCGCCGTCGAACCGGGCCACACCCCCACCCAGTGTTCCCAGCCAGAGGTAACCCCTTGAGTCCTGCAACATGGCAAAGACCGATGACTGCGGTAAACCGTCCTGCACGGTATATCCGCGGAAATTATACTGCTGGGCCGGAAGTAAAAGAGGAAAGATCTGGAGAACAGAAAACAGACAGGCAACTTTGAATACGGGGAATCTCATAAAAAGAAGTTTACTTGGGAATAAACCGGCCGGAGAAATACCCTGCAGATCATTGTTTTTTCAGAAATATGAACTGGCCGCCTTCATCACCGGTATTTTTAATGGGTTGAAAACTGGGTGATTGCTCTGAATTGTTGATCACCGGGATCCGGATCGAATGGAACAACTGACTGGCATCAAAAAACAGGTCGTTGTTGTTCTCAAGGGCTTTCAGCAAATAATAGGCAAAGACCGAATGCCCATCCCTTCCCCCATCCATCACCGGTTCAATGCCTCCGCTTGTCAGGGCCTGCCTCGACAGAAGATTATGTACCGTGCTGTAATACCTTTCCGAATTTTCAAAGGGGATGGAGACAGTCTTTCCCCTGAAAATATCCCCGCTGAAACAGGCATCGGCCACCAGGAGGGTGTGTTTCGAGCGGATCCCTCCCAGAAATGTCTGTATATCGTTGTTCGAGACATAATTGGAAACCGATTCCGTTGTGGCATCGCAAGGTACCCAGTATCCCTTGTTCAGTTCCTGTTTGAAATCGCCGTGTCCGGAAAAATAAATAAAAACATTGTCTTCTTCATCCACGTTATCCACCAGCCACTCCATCTCCCGGATAATGCGGGCTCGGGTGGCTTCTTCATTATAGAGAGTTCTGAAATGATCGAACCTGTAATTGTTTTTAAGGGTATTTTCTATGGCTTTGGCATCGCGGACGGCATTGTTCAGTGGAGTCCAGAATCCACGATAATTATCAATTCCAATGATCAGGGCATAATAATCACCGAAATGCATTTCCTCCCGTGGGGAAGAAACATTCAGTCCTTTCAGCGGATCCCCCACTCCCCGCATCTTTTCCTGAGCTGAAGATTCCGATTCAGCCCGTGGCGGAGCAACGGGGTTAATTACCGCCTCCCTAACCAAGGCCTGATCGTCTGTTCCCCGGCACTGCACCAGCAAACTGAGGGGCTCTGCCCGGTAGCCGCTTCGGTCATGCACTTCGAGCAGAAAATTAGCCTCTCCGCTCTGCAACCGCGATCCGGCGGTAACAGGGATCTCCACTTCTTTCACGGCATTAATTGACTGTCGACCCAGGTCCATTTCGGATTCATATTCCAGCCCCTGAATCCCGTTTGTTTCAGTAACATTCAGCATCAGGTAATTGGCTCTGGCATCCCCAACATTTTTCAGCTTCAGGATGATCAGCACCTTTTCTTTCGGATCAATCCGTTGATTTCCATCTTTATCCCTGAATTCCCACTCAATGATGATCCGCGGGCTTCTTTCCTGGGAAACAACGGGTGATTCCAACAGGTAAAATCCCGACAAAAGCAACAGTAACAATGATTTTCCCCTCATGAGGCAGATATTTGTGAATGTACTAATTTACAATTATTCTGGAACTGGAACAACAAAGTATCGAAATTCAACAGCTTTGATTGTGAACACAGAAAAAACCGGGACATGGAAATCACATCCGTCCTGCACATTCCCATGTAAAATGTTACTTTTGTATTTCAAACCTCCGGAAACATGAAGAATTATCTCCTCCTGATCCTGTTCCTGCCTGTAGGGTTCACGGGTACATTTACAGAAGGGAAAGCCCAGCAAAGCCATATCTTCCAGGTGGCTTTCTATAATGTGGAGAATCTGTTTGACACCCGTGATGATCCGTATCCCGGAGATGATGCCTTTACACCCGGCGGCGCCAACCGGTGGGAAGAGGAAAGATACCGGAAAAAGATCAGTGATATTGCCCGTGTAATTTCAGAAATGGACACCTCCGGATTGCCGGCAGTGGTAGGCCTGTGCGAAGTGGAAAACCGAAAGGTTCTGAAGGACATGATTGCCGAACCTTTGCTGGCATCAGGCAACTACGGGATCGTTCATCATGACGGTCCGGACTTCCGGGGCATAGATGTAGCCATGATCTACCGGAAAGATCTTTTTGAAGTGGCGGAAGAACGGACCATTCCGGTTCTCTTTCCATTCGATACAATAACCACCCGCAATATTTTATATGTCAAAGGCCTGGCCGCACAAACCGATACGCTGCATTTGTTCATTAACCACTGGAGCTCAAGAAGCGAAGGACAGAGGCAGACCGAACGCAGAAGGATATACTCGGCCGTGACCCTCCGGCGAGCCGTCGACTCGGTAATGAATTACCAGCCCACGACCCGGATACTCATCATGGGCGATTTCAACGACGAACCCACCAACACCAGCCTTCATACTGCCCTGAATGCCAATAACAAAAGGGTTAATGCTTCCGTTCGGGAACTGTACAATCTGATGTACGATATGCATAATTTTGAGGGAGAGGGAACATATAATTACCGGGGCGAGTGGAACATGCTGGATCAGATCATCGTGTCGCGTTCGCTCCTGGATGCCACTGAAGGGATCAAAGCAACTATTGACGGGGGGAAAATATACCGGGCAGAATGGATGATGTTCGACCACCCGCAATACGGTACGGCTCCCAACCGCACCTACGGCGGTAGCCGTTACTATGGCGGCATCAGCGATCATTTGCCGGTTTATACCCGTTTAATAATCATCCGCTGAAAAAACCGGAGAACCTGTATGGGGTTTAACATTGTTTCGGAATTCCAGCCCACCGGGGACCAGCCCGGGGCTATCAGGCAACTGGTGGAAGGTTTGCGCTCAGGCACAAGGTTCCATACCCTGCTGGGAGTAACCGGTTCGGGGAAAACCTTTACCATGGCCAATGTCATCCAGGAACTGCAGCGGCCCGTGCTGATCCTGAGCCACAACAAAACTCTGGCCGCCCAGCTTTACGGAGAATTCAGATATTTCTTTCCCGATAATGCCGTGGAATACTTTGTCAGTTATTACGATTATTACCAGCCCGAAGCATATCTGCCCGTAACCGACACTTACATTGAGAAAGACCTTTCCATCAATGAAGAGATCGAAAAGCTAAGGCTGAGCACTACTTCCAGCCTGCTTTCGGGACGGCGGGACGTCATTGTCGTGTCATCTGTTTCCTGTTTGTATGGTATTGGGAATCCTGAAGATTTTCACAACACCAGTATCCCGGTCAAAAAGGGACAGTTGTTCAGCCGTAATCAGTTTCTCAGAAAGCTGGTGGAAGCCCTTTATTCCCGTACGGAATCGGATCTGGTAAGGGGGCGGTTCCGGGTTAGGGGCGACACAGTGGATATTTTTGTAGCATACGGGGATATGGGATACCGGATAATTTTCTGGGGAGATGAAATTGAAAATATTCAGATGATCGATCCGGCAGGAGGCAATGTGATCCGGCCCCTGGATGAAGTGATGATATACCCGGCCAACATCTTTGTGACAACCAAAGAACGGATGGAAAGGGCCCTGCACCAGATTGAACAGGATATGTTCGATCAGGTGGAATATTTCAAGGATCAGGGCCGGTATACCGAAGCGAAAAGAATTGAGGAAAGGGTGCGTTTCGATCTGGAAATGATCAGGGAGCTGGGATACTGTTCAGGCATAGAAAACTATTCCAGGTATTTTGACGGGCGGAAACCCGGAACCCGCCCTTTCTGCCTGCTGGACTATTTCCCGGATGATTTCCTGACCATCATTGACGAGAGCCATGTAACCATTCCCCAGATCAGGGCCATGTACGGAGGGGATCATTCCCGTAAATCCACCCTGGTGGAATACGGATTCAGGCTGCCGGCCGCTATTGATAACCGTCCCCTGAAATTCGAGGAGTTCGAATCGCTGATCGGACAGACTGTATTTGTCAGCGCCACACCGGCCGACTATGAGCTTGCGCGGTCGGAAGGTATTATTGTGGAACAGCTGGTCCGCCCAACAGGTTTACCCGATCCGGAGATCGAGGTACGTTCCACTGCCCGGCAGATCGACGACCTGATCGGAGAGATCCGTACCCGGGTAAGCAGAAAAGAACGCATTCTGGTGACCACCCTTACCAAGCGCATGGCAGAAGAGCTTACGCAGTACCTTGTTCAGGTGAATATCCGCAGCCGGTATATTCATTCCGACATCGATACCCTGGAAAGGGTAGAGATCATGGACGACCTGCGCAGCGGCCGGATCGATGTCCTGGTAGGGGTCAATCTGCTGCGTGAGGGGCTCGACCTGCCGGAAGTATCCCTGGTGGCTATTCTGGATGCCGACAAGGAAGGATTCCTGCGATCGGAGAGATCGCTGACACAGACTGCCGGCAGGGCGGCCAGGAACCTGAACGGAAAAGTGATTATGTATGCCGACAAGGTGACCGAATCCATGCGGAAGACCATGGATGAAACGCATCGGCGGAGGGAAAAGCAACTGGCCTATAACCGGAAACACGGGATCACACCACGCCAGATCGAAAGAGCGGGAAGACCCACCATGGGAATGCCCAGAGAAAAAGCCACCGGGAAGAAAAAGGTATACGTGGAACCAGAGCAACTCGATGTGGCTGCAGATCCGGTGGTAAGCTATATGGGACGCGAAGCACTGGTAAGGGCTATTGAAAAAACCCGCCGTTCCATGGAAAAAGCCTCTTCGGAACTTGATTTCATTGAAGCGGCCCGGTACCGGGATGAGATGTATGCCCTGGAGAAAATACTGAAATCAAAATTTCCGGAAATAAAAAAAAACAGGTAAATTCACCCCAAACCCGGTAATCGGAAACATGAAATTCGGCCGTTTTCGTATCTTTTTTCTGTTCATGATCCTTCTGCTGGGAACGCAATGCAAATCCACCCGGCCGGTTCAATCGGGCTTTTATTCCGAAAAGGAATTGATCATTGATTACGATATGGAACTGCCGGAGGAAACGGATAGCCACGTTGAAATCTACGATGTTTCAATACATGACGGAAAGCTTTATATCTATGTAAGATACCGTGCCGGCGAGGTTCTGGATGATTTTGAACTGTTTACCAACGGGTTACTGACCAAAACGTATCCTCCCATGGTACCCCTGGTACTGAAAAGAAATCCCTCGGGAACGAAAGGGGAAAAAACGGTGATGGAAGAATTGATCTTTGATGTAAGCAAGGCCCGGCAATGGTCCGATGATCAGATAATATTTCGTTTGCTCGGCTACCCCAATGTCATTATTTACCGCATCAGTAAATAAAAGAGGCTGTCTCAAAAGGGCAGCCTTTTTTATTTAATTACGAATAGTTGATAAAATTGACTGATTTGTTAATAAAGGAGGGGGATGCCTCCCCCTCCAAAACCTTCAAGTTTAGTAACTTGAAGGATGCAAAAATCTAATAGATCAAAGGTAGTCTTTAAAGATTACAATGTCAACCAAAAC